>NZ_BAABRU010000047.1 GCF_039545135.1 Herpetosiphon gulosus
CTCCCACGATTTCTTGGGTTGCTCCAGTACGCGATTGGGCAATGGTATGGGCCTCCGCCACCCATCGCGTTGGATCGCTATTGTTCCGCATCAGCCGCTACGGCCAAATGGTGACATACTGATCATGAATCACTACACGGGAAGAAGATACCCAATTCTCCATGGGTTAGGGCAACCTCGCGGGCCAATACTCCTACCAAACCGCCTGCTCCATCATGGAGATCACCCGCCGCAGGATCAATGGCGATTCCATCGGCAATATTATGCACCGATGAAGCCATAATAATTGCTTTGGTTGCTTCCGGCCAATCAACGAGCGTTGGCATTGCTTGGATTAATAAGCCTGCCAAACCTGTTACTTGTGGGGCGGCCATGCTTGTACCAACCCAGGTTGAGGCAACTCCCACATCAGTATAGGTTGTTATGACACTAACGGCACTGACTTCAGGCTTCTCCCATGTCATCGATCCCATTATCGGATTTCCCCAAGCAGAAATTTTGTTCGTTGCGGGCGGAGGATAGAACTCTTCTAACATGTCATCATCATTCCAGGTCATGGAATTCATATCCTCAAACCCCCCAACCGATAATGCCCCCCATGCCTTAGCTGGCGATCCAACAAAGCCTCCCTGATTGCCAGTTGCAACGACAATTAAGCGTCGATCACGACGGGTAATATAATCAACAACCCGATCAGAACGCCCCAATTGATTTGATCCTTCGCTCGATAAACTTATGTTGGCGGCATCAGCACCTTGGTCAAACATCCAGGTTAATGCTGATTCCACATCTTCCTCAACAACCGCATATCCTGCGATGACCCCTGCATCAGGCGCGACCCCTAAATAGGCTGAGCTACTGGCTATGACATTGGCAACGACTGTCGCATGATCATCGATAGACAACCCTGTACATGCGGGTTGTTGACTTACAATTGTTAGGCCTGGCATTGGTCGAGGCCGTCCCACTTCAAGCAGCCCGAGTTTCCGCCCTTGCCCTTGTAATCCAGCATGCCATAATGGTGGAATGTACTCAGTATTGAGGGCGCTGATTATGGTCGGCGTGGCAGGCGCAGCCACACCAAACGCATCGGAAGGTTGAATCGCTTGGATCGCATAAATCCGATCAATCCGTTGATCCCACTGAAGCAACACCAAATCATGTTTTGTCATCGATGCCATCAAGGTTGGAGTTCGCTCCCCATACCTAAACTGGTACGGTGCTGACACCAAACCATTGATAATGGTAGTTTGGGCCGTTCTCGATAGGGCACTTTCCCGCATCCAAATACTAATCGGAATGACATCGGTAGCATTTTTTGTTGTCAAGAGTTGCGCGAGGGTTTCATCAAAGGCGCCAAATTGCGCCCAATATGCTTGGCGTTCACGGGCAACAAAGGTACTTCGGGTTATTGGACGATGCCATTCATCAAACCAATCCGTTAACACACCCGATGCAAGGAGCAAAGCGATGGCGATAGGTATAGTGTGCACCACTATACCTACCAATAACCGTGTGTACTTGCTCAAACTGGGTCTGTAACTCAGGGGCAATAGTAAAATCGCTTGTCCTAAGCGGTTGTACATCATGCGCGTGAACCAACTGCTGGTTTGGTACTAGGGCCAAACTTGTGAGCAACAAACCAAGAAGCATCATCATTTTACCGAAAACGTTCATACTCATCCTATGGCTAAAAATAAATGCTGATACGGTGAGCTATGCTATTGGGCATATGAGAAACTATACCAAGATCCCGCAACAAGGCGTTGCAGAATCGTTGCAGAATCGTTGCAAATCAGCAGTAGGCATCCAAAAGGAGGGCAGAAAATTTGGAGCCTGCAACGCTATGGCGAACAGCAGCACACGGCGATGTCGATCAGTCGAATGGTTGCGATTTCGAAGCCGAAGCACCCGCAGCAGGAGTCGTCAGGCCCTGAGACTACAGCCCCGAGTTTGGAATCGGAATCGTGACCGTGACTTGCACCAGATTGCCGCCTACTTGATTGCCTATGGCCAAGTTCGCCTGGTGCGCATGCGTATCGCCGTTCATCGTGATCGTGACCGGAGCGCCGTTGAGCGTGGCAGGTCGCTGGGCAAGCGCCTGCTGAATCGCCGTGGCCACGGCTGCGGGATCGTGCTGTGGCAATTCGCGTTGAAAAGCGGCAATTAAGGCGGCTATCGGATCGGCGGCTGGTGGCGTTGATATGGGAAACCGCACAAGGAGACGGTGGAGGGCAGCACGCTCAAAGGACGTGAGGGTTGCCTGTGCAATCGCCTCCATGCCCCGTGTGATCCGTTCGTGATAGACATGGGCGGCAGGGTTCGTGCGCAGGGCTTCTAAGGCAAGATGCAGATCGAGATCATCCATCGCGCACTCCTTTGGTCTGGCAGGCGTGTTTGTCTATCCTTGCAAAGCAATGGTTCCGATGTAAGCGGTTGCTCACGGTTTTGTGGCTATGGATGATGGATATTCTATCCGACACCTCATACATGGATACCATAGCGCGATTACACAACCGAAAAGGTTCGCGTCAGCACGCATGGTCGATAGAGAAAACTGGAGGAATCTGCGTTGGTGCGCGCACATTGCATGTCCATTCGGCAAAAAACGGCCCTAGCATTAATATTTCTTAATGGGGATTAACCCAGCTAGCCTATAGGCATCAACCTTAATCGTGAGAGACGCTCCTATGGCATCATGGAATTGCTACACACCATGAATCCAAGGAGCATCGATGTCGATCATACCGCAGGTTAGTCAGGCCATGCAATCCCTTCTGACCACCACCACCGAAACGGTTGCAGCAACGCTTGGCTATGTGAAGCGTCCCGACCGGGCAGCCTTCACCCCGAGCACGTTGGTGCAGACACTGGTCTATGGATGCTTGGCCAACCCGACGGCTAGTTTGGGACAATTGGCCCACATGGCGGCACGCGTGGGCGTTGATGTCTCGCCCCAAGCGATTGATCGGCGGTTTACGCTCGCCACCGCCACGCTGCTGCACCAGGTGCTGACCGCCACTCTGGGCTACGCCATGAGCGCTGATCCCGTCGCGGTGCCGATTCTTCAACGTTTCACCAGTGTCCGCATCCATGACAGCACCACGATTGGCCTCCCTGATGCGCTGGCAACGACCTACCGTGGGTGTGGCAACGATACGGCGCGTGGTACAGCGGGAATGAAATGCGGTGTCCAACTCGATCTCCTCACCGGGGCGATCTGCGGGATCGATCTTGCCGATGGACGGGCATCAGACCATGCCTTGCCAGTCCAACACGCCCCACTGCCGGCTGGGAGTCTGCGGCTGGCCGACCTCGGCTTCTACAACATGCGTGTTTTTCGTGAGCTTGCCGCCGCTGAGGTGTATTGGCTCTCGCGGGTCCAGAGTCACAGCCGGATTCGGCTGCCAGGCCAGAAAGAACAGTCGATCCTTGAGGTCGTGACGGGATTGGGCGACGTGGATCACTGGGAAGGGGCGGTGATGGTTGGCAAAGATCATCGCCTGCATGCACGGTTGTTGGTGCAACGGGTGTCGGATGCCGTGGCAGCGCAACGGTGTCAGCGGGTGAAAGACGAGGCACATGGCAAGCGCCGCCCGGTCTCCAAGGATGCTCTTGATCTGGCCGCATGGACGGTGGTCATTACCAACGCACCGGGAGACAAACTCAGTCTCGCCGAGGCGATGGTTCTGCTGAAAATCCGCTGGCAGATCGAACTGGTGTTCAAATTATGGAAGAGTCATGGCCATGTGGACGAGTGGCGGACCAAGAACCCAGCCCGCATTCTCTGCGAGATCTATGCCAAATTGATCGGACTGGTCTTTCAACAGTGGATTCTCGTGGCGAGTGCGTGGGATACGGCGGAGCGCAGCCTGTTCAAAGCGGCGCAAATCGTGATGGCCTATGCGACCGATCTGGCGAGCAGTCGCGGATGTCGTGAGCAATTGGAGACGGTGCTCACGACCCTTGCTAACATCATTGGGCGGTTGGCGCGGGTGCAGAAACGTCAGAAGCGGCCCTCAACGGCCCAACGGCTACGAGCGCTGACGACGGGGGGAGGCTAAGGTTGATGCCTATAGGCATCCTGTACTAAAGCCCATGTTGAGCTTTGGGGGCTGGCGTATGCCGAAGAATTTCGACAGGAGCTGAAGTTCTAAGGCGGGGCGGCAGCGTCGCTGGTGGGAAATCATCAGCGGCGTTGTGCTTCGGCATCCAAGAACGGTTTGAGGACATCGCCATAACTGAGCAAGTAGACTTCGAGGGTGGTGAGGGTCGGCATGGTTGTCCAATCGGCAGCGAGGATATGCGCATGAATCTGGGCAATGGCGGTGGTCGCATCGAGGCGTTCAAACATGGGTAACGGTTCTTGGCCAAGGTAGGTGCGGTGGGTTCCATCCATGTGTGCATAGCCAAGCGTGACGCGATATTGGGCAATGCCATTGGGGGTAGCGGTAGAGGGTAATTCAGCATGCAGCCAGGTTTGAACCGCCTCCGCAATCGCGAGACGGGATTCTGGGGTCATGGTTGGACTGACATCCCATCCTTTCCCGCTGAATCCACGGTGGCTGTTGATGGTTTCCATGGCACTCTTGTGTACGCGCCGAAGATGCCACCATTGTTTGAGCTGATCAAGCATCACGCCTCCTTGTCTCGTGGATAGGAATCGGGTTCATCGTTGCCCGCTGTCTGCCATGCGTCCCATGGGTTTGGTGCAGATATTGCTCTGGATTGTTCAGTGCGAACGGCGGCACGTCCCACCCAGCGATGGTGGGCCACTGGCGTGGCCGCGTTTGGCCCCACCCGTGCCGCGAGCGTTTTTTGAGTATAGCACGCATGGACGCGTATCGCATCCATCAGCGGATGGATCAGTGCAGGCAAGCAAGTGATGGCCGCTGTACGGCAATCGATGCACTGGTCTAGGGAATGCGCGTTTCTGGTTAGTCTGGCGTGTGGTCTGTGTCCATTGCTGCCGATGCGTCACACACAGCTTCCTAATTACAGCGCCGCTAGGTATTCCTATCGCTACCCAGCGGCTGCGTGCATGACTGCGCGGTTAGCGGGAGAACTCCATCGTCCAGTTGGTTTCCCACGTGACTCCATTATCGGCGGAGAAGGCTTGTTCCCAGCGCGGCTGGTCGGGTGTGGTCGTAAACCAGAGAAAGCGGACTTTGATGGGGGTGCCGTGGAGTGTGTCATCAGCGTAGAAGGTGCCGATACCGTGGGCAAACTGCCCGACCACAGGCACGTCAAGCTGGCCAGGCATGCGCCCATCGAGCCACCAGATCGACCAGCACAGCGTGTCGGGATTGAACGAGCGGATCGCGATAGCGCGATATGGCCCTTCCGGGAGCTGCACAAGGTTGTCTTCAAGGTTTCCATAGCCGCCAAGCACGGCGTGGGTGGACATGCGTCCTGGGAACGCAATCCAGTCGGTGCAGCCAACGAGGCGGTCTTTGAGTCGTCGGTGGCGCACATGCCAGTCGCCGAGGGCGAAATCAAAGTCGGTTGGCGCAGTGCTCAGTCGTTCAAGGGTCATCGCAAAAACTCCTCACGGTGTGAATTGTCGAGTTGGCGGGCGAGTGCCCATTCAGGAGCAGAATACACCAACTAGGGAGGGTCACTTAACCGCTTGTGGACTGAGTTTTCATTGCCGGAAAGGCGCGTGACGAGCGGCAGCGCTGGTCTATCGCCGTATTCTCCCATCGGCAACGCCGTTGATGGATCGGCAAACAGCGCCCTTCAGGGGGAATCATCCAGCGCTAGGGTGCAGAAAGCGCCCGAAAAAAGACCCGCGCAAGAGACTATCCAATAGCGTGTTTCTTTGGTTCCCAACCCACATGGTTGTGCTGGCACGAATGCGCCAATTCAAGCCGAAAGGTTATTCTTGGGGGCGGGAAGGACAACCATCGCCCCAAGTTTTTCCTTCCCGCCCCCAAACCCCCACCCATCCTTTCCTTCACCCTCCATCTCTCACGGCCAAGGAAACTGCCGTGCGCGGCAGGCCAATCAACGCGCGGTGCGCCGTGCGAAGCCGAACGACCGCGCCAAGAACCGCCCCGCACAAGCCCGTACAGCGCGTCACAGCCCCCACGAAACGACCCCAACGAGCCAACGACAAACCCAGAAATCGACGCGCTGAATTGGTCAGAATTGGTCGTTTTAGGGCATTAGAAAGGGATTTATTTTATTGACAAAGAGTTGTAAATATAGTACAATTCATCTATGAAATCAAGAACGGCAGCGCGTGTACCAGCACTGCTGTCGTTATCCAGAAAGGCACCGACCCATGAACACCCCGATTGATACCACCACCGACGTAGCGATTTTGAGCGATGCCGAGTTAGCAGCCCGTGAGGCTGCCATTAAGGCCCACATTGACCACTTGAAAGGCTATTTGTGGGAAATTGACGTAGAGCGCTGGAGCCGCAGCGAGTTTCCGATGCCCGCGAGCATCCCCGTAATGGCTGAGTACGAATACGCCGCCTAAATCGGAATGGAGAGCCACGAGCGGCCAGCCTTGGCCGCTCGCAGCGCGAGAGGAGCAACGCCATGCGGCCAACCACCATCCAGCAGTTGGACTTGTTCAACTACACCGCCCCTGTGATTGTCCAGCCCGTTATCAAACCACAATCAGCCGCACTGCGCACAGCCGAGCGCATGATCTACGCGAGCCGCTGGATGGGAGTGGGTGTAGTCCGCGCGGCCTTCACGAAGCCCAACAGCACCATCGTGCACCTGGTGGTTGGTGATGTGTGCTACCTGTTTGGCGCACGCGAGCTACGCCGTTTGTTAGAAGATGTCGCGGACACCCACACCATCCAGATCCGCGCCGAGCGCGCCGAGCGCGCGATCCATATCCAGATCCGCGATGCGGCCCAGCGGATCTATAGCACGATGCGCATCAACAACGGCGCATGGCATCGCGAACCTCGCACGCAGGTTCCGGCTAAACGGCAGCGCTGGATCATGGGAGAGGAAGCCTACACCGCCACCCGTGAAACCGCCGAATGTGAGGCAATCAAGCGAACCCGTACCCAAACAATCCGCGTGGTCGTAATCGTGCCGACGCATTGATCGCGTCCCACTAGGTGCACCCCTCGGCATAACATAATTGGAGAAAGGAATTGACCCATGAATACGCCCCCGACTATCCAGCACGCTGCGTTTGATCTCGGTCGCGTTTTGTTAACGCGTGGCATTGATGCACTCAGGTTGTCCAAATATGATCTTATTCAGCTGCTCCGGCGGCATGCGTGGTGTCAATGGCAGCTGGATGCTGATGATATTACTGCCAATATGGAGGCGATTCGTAAGGGCTATCGCGTGTTTGGCAGTCTTGTGTTTGATGGAATCACCATTTGGGTGATTACCGAAGCCGACCGCGCCAGCACGACCCTGTTACTACCTGACGAATACTAGGAACGCGTGTTTTAGGGGATAAAAAGGAGGGAAATGGTATTGATAAAGAGTTATAAATAGTGTATACTATATCTAAGAATCAAACACGGCAGTGAGTGTACCAGCGCTCCTGCCGTGGTCTATGGAAAGGTACTGACCCATGAACACCAAGCGCAAGCCCGTATTGACCGCCGACGAACGCGCCGCCCGTGATACCGAACGCCGCAGCCAGCTTGATACCCTCTTAATAATAGCGGGTGTCCAAGCGATTTTGGACAGTGACACCTTTAAAACCGTGTTAGCTGCCAATGCCAAGTTTCACGCGTATAGCGTGAATAATGCCATGCTGATTTGGTTTCAAAACCCCGCTGCTGAACGAGTAGCAGGCTTTCATACCTGGAAAAAACTGGGGCGAACCGTGAAAAAGGGGGAGAAGGGCATCATGATCTATGCCCCGCGCGTTGCATCGAAAATCGACGCAGCCACGGGCGACGAGCAAACCCATATCTACTTCGGGATTGAACATGTGTTTGACATCAGCCAAACCGAGGGGGAGGACATTCCAACACTGGATTGTCCATTGCTTACCGAGGATCGCGGTCATGACCTGTATGATCGCTTGGTTGTCTATGCGACGCGTGAAGGTTTGACCGTCAGCAGCGACAACCAGCACGCCATGGGTGAGGCAATGGGCTATTATTCCGCTGCATCAACGCTGATTTGGATTCGCCCTGTCGCCAAGGCGCAAATGCTCAAAACCCTCATCCACGAGTTTGCGCACCACCTCACGGACGGAAAACACACGAGGGAAGCACACGAAACTATCGCGGAAGGGGTGGCGTTTCAGGTGTGTACCTGCATCGGGATTGACAGCGGCGAGCGGTCATTCCCATATATCGCCGGATGGTCGGCCAGCGAGGGAGGTACGGCCCTCATCAAGCAGGTGTTGGGCCATATCCAAGGAATTACCAAGCAGATTATGGCGATCGTGGATCCAGCCGATGAGGCCCACGAGGGAGCACCCGAGCCACCGCCCCCCGCCGTTGCCGCTGCCAAGCGCTGCCGCTCAACCACCGTGATCGCCGCCTAACGAGAGAGAAAATCGGCAGCGGCATAGAGCCGCTGCCGATTAGGAAGGAGAACCAAGCATGTCAAACGCTGCACAAATCGCCACGCTGTACCAGACCATCGCCACGGTAGACGATCAGATCGCCAACCTGAATGCCGAGCGTGAGCAGGCACGAACCGCATTAAGCAGCCTGATCGAAGCCGCAGGAGGTAAGGTCGTGCTTGATGGGATTGCGACGATGGAAATCACACGCCCGACCGTGATTGCCAGCTATGATCGGGCAGGATTGGAAGATCTGGTGCGGAAATTGATCGCCAATGGGCGTGCAGGGATTGCGGAAATGATCGCAAAGCAGCGCAAAGAACACCACCGCGCAGGGAGTCTCAGGATTACGAAGGTGAAGGCAATGACGGAGCATGAGACGCACTAAAACACAATGCGCTGGCGGTGTAACCAGCACCGCCAGCGCGTGGTTAGCGCCTTGAGAAAGGCAACTGAACCATGAACGACTTAATTCTACCCGAAGCCGAGCGCATGCGTCAAGCTCTGTATGCGCAGATCGCTACGACGACCAGCGCCCGCGACCTGCATGCGCTGGCCCGTTCCTTATCGGCCATTGATCACGCTGTAACCCTGATTACGGCCCAGTATCCGCAGACCATTGACGCGCTTTCGGATGGCGGAGTGCAGTGCGTCTTCGTCCACGATGGCACGCGCCGCTACCGTGTGACGGTTGGTTACCACCCATCGGGGGTCGCATGGGCGTGTCACTGTTCTCATCGCCGACGCGGCTATAAGGGGACGTGTCGCCATATGATCGCGGTCGCATTGTGGTTTGCCGCCGAGCGTGAACGCCAGCGCCAAGCGCAGCTCCATACGGCGCAACACGTGCTCAACGATGCGATCACGGCCTACGAGGACGCGACCGAACGGCGCATGATCGGTGAGGAGCGGCTTGCCGAAGCCCACCGCGCGGAGGCCAATGCATGGCAGGTCGTGTGTGAGCGGCGGGAGGACGTGGCCCGCATCGAGCGCCACGCTCCCCCGCTGATCGTTCCACGATGGCGTGATCGCGACGCGGCCTAGTGCCCCCGTGCGCCATGGTGGGCATACCCACCATGGCGCGGTTGACTGGAATCGCATGCTTTTGAGGAGGAATTAAGTCATGACCGACAATGATCACCACTGGAGGATTCCATGGCCCGACCGACCGACCGAACCTACGCCGATCAGGGCATTCCTGGGCGGGTGAAACAGAGTATCAGCCGCACAACCGGACAACCCGTGACCCTGTATTATGCTGAGCAAGCAGGCATTGAGTCAGACCACCCGTGGGTGGTGGTGTGCGAAACCCATCAGGAGCAGGGCAGTTATCCAACCTTACGCCAAGCGGAGCAGCACATTCCGCTTGGCGATTGGTGTGCCGCCTGTATGGCCGCGCCGAAGCGAACGCCGACCGTGATTGCCTATGGTCTGCCCGCGAACCCGCACAAAGGTCGCCGAACAAGTCGCTTTGTGCGGGTTCACGGGGAGCGCTTTCTGGCGTTTGGGAAGGAGGTTTATGATCATCTTGGGAATCCTGACTGGATTGCGCTTCAGATGAAGGGCAACGAGGTGGTGTTGACGGCTACCCAGGAACCCGAGAAACAGGGCCAAGGGATTCATAAGGTGAAGCCCAGTAGTCATACTGGGGTGGTGTTGACGGTGAAAACCTTCCTTGCCGACCACCAGATCGCGAACGGCAAGTATATCCCTGTCCTGAAAGGCAAGACCGTGCGCTTTACGCCCAATCGCACCACCGAGGAGCCAGCACGCGAGGACTCCCATGGTGCGTAAACTGTATGGTGTGCCGGAGGTGGCCAAACTCTGTAAGGTCTCGCAGCCACTGATTCATCAAGAAATCGGTTTGGGCCGCCTTGTCCCGAGCTTTATCACGGAAGGCAAGCAACGCAATCGCTATTTGTTCACCCGCGAGGATGTGTTGGCGTATCAGCAATGGCGCACCACAACCTACAATGAGCAGTTTGACCCGCTGCCGGAGGAGACTGCATGAATGCCAATCCTATCGGATGGGTGTGTCTTGGCTTGGCCATAGGCTATTTGTTCGTGGCAATCATTGCATTGATCGTGTCTGTGCTGCCAGAGTCCGATCCGCCGCCCTAGTCTCGCATGGTCGCGACCCGCAGTTTCATGGCCGCCATTGCCTTCATTGGCATCAGCCTCCCCGCTTGGATCGAGCCAGCCGCCGCCCGCTTTGAGTTCTGGCTACTGTATAGCCAGCGGCCTATGACTGGCCTAGCGCTTGGGTGTTTCATCCTTGCGATTACCAGTATGGGCATTGCGGTTGGCGCGAGTCTTGCCGCGATCTTGAGCGAATCGGACTGGATTGGGCGATGGCAAACCGCAGCTCGCTCTGCCCGTAGGATGTTTCTCTCCGTCATGATCCTGAGTATCGTTTTTTGGAATCTTGGTGCATAGGGAGGGATGATGAAGGATTGGCTTGAGACGCTCGCTACAGGGCTGTTTGCTGGCTGTGTGCTTGGATCAGGAGTGGCCACGATCATGAGTTATGTTGTTCCGCCATGAGTTATGTTGTTCCGCTGGAGCGCGTGCGCTGGTTTCGCCTGGCATCGTTCTGGCTGCTGCGCGTTGCTGCCGTTGCGTTGGTGGTGGTGGTTGGACTGGTGTTGTTGGACTAGCCCTTGCGCTCAGCTATGGGTATACTAAACAGCAGTGATGTGTGAAAAGGAAATCAGGATGCCAGAATCACTAACGCTCCATCGGGGCTTTATCCAAATGCTGCTTGAATCACCTGACCCCTGTTTGGGCTTGGGGATGCTGCTCTGTGGGGGCGTGCGCACGGGCTACGTGGTGATGCGCCCCGCCACGCCGATTCCCGCTCGCGTGACCAATCAGGGCTTTCGTTTTGGCCACGCCATGCTCGGCGATCCGCAGGATCAGGTGATGCTGATGAGTTTGCAGTTTTACGGCGCAACGACCTATCATGGCCTCGTCAATCCGAGCAATCGGGCGGCGTTGGCGGTGATTGATCAGATGCTGGCCATGCGCGATTATTTCTTTATGGTGCTTGACCCCAAGGCGGGGTTGACAGTATTCCGGTCGCAGGGGGAAGAAGCAAACCTTGTGGGCTTACGCACGAATCGCGAAACCTTCCCGACCGCCCAATGCTCCCCTGCGGCCTATACGCGGATGGTTGACATCTTTCGCAAGAACCCCAATCCACCAGGTGAGGTGTTGACCTGGCTTGACACCGAGGATCGGCGCATGCTCGATGTCATGAACGACCCCTTGGAGCTTCAGGGGAGCTAACCCAACGACACGGAGGGTATGATGACGATTATTGACATAACCAAAGCGCAACAGAATCTTGCCGCCTTAATTGAGGCCGCCACCCAAGGCAACGAGGTGATTATCACCCGCCCTGATGGCAGTGCCGTCCAACTGATTCCCGTGGCCACAGGCACGCCCCAGTTTGGCAGCGCCCGTGGCAAGATTCGCCTGCATGCCGATTTTGACGACCCGCTCGATGATGGCATGGAGGATGCCGCATGAGGTTTCTCCTCGACACGCACACGCTGTTATGGTTTTTGGCAGGTGATCCCCAGCTGCCCGCAGCGGTGCGCGAGCGGATTGAGCAGCCGCACGCCCAGCGCTTGGTCAGTTTGGCCAGCATCTGGGAAATGGCGATCAAAATCTCGTTGGGCAAGCTCGCGTTAGGCATGCCGCTGCGTGAACTGGTGCATGATCTGCTACCGACGAATGGCATGCTCTTGTTTGGGATCTCGACGCTGCACTTGGAGCAGATCGTGACCTTACCGATCCATCATCGCGATCCGTTTGACCGCATGCTGATTGCCCAAGCGCTCGTCGAGCAGATCCCGATTCTGGGGCGCGATAGCGCGTTTGATGCCTATCCGGTCGAACGGTGGTGGGGCTAGCGCGAAAAGGAGCCAGTGATGGGTGACGAGTGGACACCTGACCCACGGGTGCGGCGCATCGAATTGGATGATCCGCTGGTGGTGCTGTTGCTCATGGAATTGACGCAGGCTGAGCGCGACCGCACGGGCAAAGGAACCCTGACCCCTGCCCAGATGGCAGGCCAGATCATTCAGGCGGCCCATGCGGCGATGGTGCGCGAGGTGGCTCCCCCGCCACCGATCGCCAAACCTACCGCGTTGCATGGGCCAGCGCCGCGCCGCCAGCTGCCCACGCATCGGGGTGCTGATTTGCCCGCGTGGTCGATTGTGCCGCCGTCGCCGTATCACAAAAAGCCCTTGCCCACGCCCTCGGCCTATCAGCTGCTGATTGACCTGCTGCATGTGACCCCACGGGTCTGGCGGCGGCTGGTGGTGCGCAGCGATACCACCTTGGCCGATCTGCATGCCTTCATCCAGCTTGCGTTTGGCTGGGAGGATTACCACCTGCATCAGTTCACCATTCAGGGCAAGGAGTATGGGATTGACCGCACGGGAGAATTGGGTTTTGTGGGCGATGCCTGGACGATACCGGTGGGGTCGTTTCAGTTTCACCGTGGTGATCAGTTTGCCTACCGCTATGACTTCGGAGATGGGTGGGAACACCAGATCACCGTGGAAACCTGCCATGCACTCAGTCCACGGGCGATGTACCCGCGCTGCATGGATGGGGCACAGTTGGCCCCACCAGAGGATAGTGGTGGGCCGTATAGGTATATGGAGCGGCGTGATGCAGGCGAATTTTCCAAGCCAACCCGTGCGATTGGCCGTGCGGCGATTAATGAGCGCTTGGCGTTGTATGTGGCAGGGTTGCTGTGGAATGACGAGGAGTCGGAATGATGGGGGTTGTTGTCAAACGATGGTCGGAGTCGCCGCTGGATGGGCATATCCATGATGGGAGGATCGGGTGATGGTGATTCGCCCAATGACGTTGGCCGACGCATCCGCAGTTGCGGTGTTGAGTGGAGATCTTGGCTATCCGACGATGACCGATGCGGTGTATCGGCGCATCCATCACCTGCAAGAACGCGCCGATAACGGCCTCTTTATCGCTGAGGCCCATGCGATGGTGGGATGGGTTCATGTCTATGGTGTTCGGCTGCTAGAAACCGAGGGCTACGCTGAAATTGGGGGAATTGTTGTCGCCCCTTCCTCTCGTCAGCAAGGGATAGGGACGCAGCTCATCCGTGCGTGCGAGCAATGGGCGGCTCATCACGGATACCACGAAGTACGCCTCCGCTCCGGTATCCAGCGGACATGGGCACATGCCTTTTATCTGCGCCTTGGCTATGCGCAATCCCGTGCGAGTTATTGTTTTCGTCGTTCAGTGGCTCCCATGCTCGGCCATGATGTACCCGGACCGACGATGGATTAAGCGGGCTTGACGGGATAGGCGATCGTCGCGCATACCAAGGTCGCTAGGGATTGTGTGTGGGTTGCGATATTTTTTTCATGCCCTGTTCGTGATACCCTCGATAATGGAGCGACGACGTATCGGACGACTTGGGGTTAATCCACATTGACGATACCCCACGCGGGCAGACGGATCTGCATTGCCCGTATTGTCATGGGCGACTGGTCGCCAAGAAAGGCCCGACGGTTGCCCATCATTTTGCCCACGACGGCGCGACCTGCAACCCCGCCAGCCGCACCACGAATCTGCCCGTGTTGCCCTTTTTTCACTCCTTCACGCTCCATCTGCACCGCAAGCTGTTCACCGCGCTGAAGAAATTTCATGCCCAGCAGGTCATCACTGATCGCCAGCGCACCTGGCTGGAAGGCCATCGCCTGATTGCCTATAACCGCTTTACGTTTGCCCATGAACTCACTAAGGTGGGCCAAGTCCCCCTTGGGCTATTGTCCGTCAATTTATTCAGTGCGATCCATGAGGAGCGCTTGGCGGCGCAGCATGATCGGCTGGATCAGCAGCTTGCGCTGGCATGGCGGGCGGGGAATCCCGTGGCGATGACCGAGGCCGAGACGGATCTGCGGCTCTACCGCACGCAGTGGCAGCGGGTGTTACGCAGTGCCTTGTATCTCGTGGAGATCCAGACGGACAATGGGCGCTTCCATAAAATTGGGGTGACGATGCGCCCAATTGCTGAGCGGATTGCCGAGATCCAAGCCGCGCTGGTGCCGTATGTGGGTGCGACAACCATGAAGGTGCTGAATGTGTTTCCGCATCGCGGTCATGTGGAGCCGTATGTGAAATTCAAGTATGCCAAGCAGCGCCGCGCGATCGGCAATTTCACCGAATATTTTGATTGGCTTGACCGCACGGGCACGATCCGCGATCTGCGGCGGATGCCTGCCAAGATGTTAACCAGTCTTGAACAGGGTGTGCTGGATGGGATGCCCTCGCCAACGATGCAGGCGCTGTTTCAAGCGCAACAAGAACAGGAAGCCGCTGCGGAGCGTGCCGCTCGGGCAGCCGCTCGTGGGGAGAGCACGAAGGCGGGGATGGAGGCGGCGCGGCAGGTGGGTGTGCATGTTGGCCGACCGCGAGGCTCAGGAGACTCGGCAGCGGCAGTGTTGGCCAAGCCGTGGAGTCCGGCGATTCTCCAGTGCCTTGCGGATGGGCTGTCGTTACGCGAAACGGCGGCTATGGTAGGGGTGGCACTGAACACGGTGCGCAAGGTGAAGGCGGCGGTGGCGCAGGTGGCCACGACGACGCATGATGGATGAGGTCTCGGGGTCGCTGCTCCCTGCCCACGCTATCCCCGCACGCGAGAAAGTCGCCTCCACCCAGGTGCGTCATGATGGCGATAGGACGAGCACTTAACGGAGTCCCCATCGATGCGCACGACCCCGACATTCCACCTGCGTGACAGCCTCATGCTGCTGGGCATGTATGCGATTGGCCTGATTCCTGGGGCGATGCTTGATGGGCTGACCCCAGCGGGTGAGCACCTGAGTTGGCTGCCGCTGATCCTTGGGAGTATGCTGGGGATTGGCATTGGCGGCGGTCTTGGATGGCTGACACGGCGACTGATCCGCCGATCTGGCTATCGTGATGTGGTTCCGATCATGCTGCTGATCTATAGTATGGCGTGGACAGGGCCAGCGCTGGTACGCTATTTCAACAAAGGGTTGGATCACAGCCCTGCTGTGTCGCACACCACCACGATTGTCGCGGTGAACCGCCCGAGCAAAGGGCCAAACCAAATCGTCGTCACCGATTGGCGTGATCCACGCGAACGGATCACGCTGATAGGGTCAGGCACGATTGGCGAGCAGATCACGGTGCGCAGCCATCGCGGGTGGCTTGGGTTTGCATGGATTGAGGGGCGGTAGGGGGCGAAAAATCGCAGCCAGGAGCAGGAAGAGAAAACCCCTCACTCCCTCAATCCATGGTGGGTGATGTGCTGGCCTGATAGACAAGAGACTCCTGCCCACTGCTTGATTATGGGCTTGACACGAGCATTAATATCCGCTACGCTAGTCCTCGAAGGAAGGGGATGTTCCCCACGATGTGTAGCAGCCATTTTGCGCAGAATCACCCTTGATTGGTTAATCCACTACCCTCTACGGGCTGGTTGCCGTCCTGCTAGGGCGTGCTCACGTTGCTTTGCCGCTTCCTTGTGTGATGGCACGAGACGCTGGATCGACGGTGCGCCTGCATGGTTGCCTGCGCCCGTATGAGGAGGTTTGAGGGATGAGATTATGCGCTGTATGGTTGCTCGCACGGCCTCTTGTGTGCGATGAGGATACCATATGCAGCGAACAATGCGCCGTCTTTTGTCATGGATACTGTTGGTGGTGGTGCTGGGCAGCCAGCTTCCCCACGCAACCTATGGGACGACCACTGGAACCATCCTGTTGGTTGTCGGATCGTCCTCGTTAAGTACCGCCGATGCCGCAATTAAGAGCCGCTTGGAAGGCCTTGGCTATGGCGTGACCGTTAAAGCTGCAAAGCAAGCCCAAACCGCTGATGCGGCGAGTGTCCAAGCGGTATTGGTCTCATCCAGCGTGACTTCCAGTGATGTCGGGACGAAGTTTCGCGATGTGACGATTCCGGTGATGCTGTGGGAAATGGCCATTTACGATGAGATGAAGATGACCGGAACGGTCGTTGGGCAACACCAAGGCACGACCGAAGCCTTGACAAGTCTGGCGCTTGTTAACTCGTCCCATGCCATCGCGGCTGGCATGAGCGGCACGATTTCGGTGGCCACCACAGCCCAGACGATGCCCTATGGTGAGCCATCTGCCTCAGCCGTAGTGATTGCACGGGCAGGCGGGAATCAGCGCAGTGTGGTGTTTGCCTATGAGCGTTGTGCCGTCATGATCGATGGGCAAACGCTCGCCCCCGCCCGTCGGGTTGGGTTGTTCTTGAATGATGCAACGCCACCCGTTTTGACAACCGATGGCTGGACACTTTTTGATGCAAGTGTGCAGTGGAGTATGGCCGGATTGCCGTGTGGGAATACAGTCGCCACGCCGACCGTCTCTGTTCCTACAACAACGGCAACTCAAACGTCAGTGCCTAGTCCAACGGCAACGGTGATTCCAAGCAGTACCCCCACGGTTGGGACTCCCACTGCGACCCCCACGGTTCCTCCAACCTCGCCTGTTCAGGCCTTATTTGTGGTGGGATCACTGACCTTGTCACCCAGCGATGCGGCGATTCAAACCCGTTTGCAGCACTTGGGCTATCAGGTGGTCCTGCGTGATCAAGCGGCAGCAACGACCGCCGATGCCACCGAGAAAACGCTGATTGTGATCTCGGCCACCGTCAATAGTGGGACGATCAATACCAAATTCCGCACGGTGCGGGTTCCCGTGATCACGTGGGAACATGCCCTCTATGACGATCTTGGGATGACGGGATCAACCTTGGGGGATGATTATGGGAATGCGAGTGCGAGTCAAACGACGACCACGATCACGTTTAATGACCCAACGCTGCCCATTACTGCTGGATTGACGGGCACGCACGCGGTCTTTACGACTCCCCAGCCGCTGCCCTTTGGCTTAACCACGTCCGATGGCTATCGGATTGCCGGGTTTGCGACCAGCACAACCAAAGCAACCTTGTTTGCCTATGATCTCTTGGCTCCGATGGTCGGGATGCGTGCGCCTGCTCGTCGGATTGGGTTCTTTCTGTCAGAAGCTGGGGCCGTCCATCTCACTCCGGCGGGATGGGATCTGTTTGATGCGGCGGTGATCTGGGCCGTGGCACGGATTGATAGTGATGGCGACACGATTCCTAATGATCGAGAAATCGTCGTTGGGACAAACCCGCTGGTAGCCGATACCGACGGTGACGGCCTCAGTGATGTCGATGAATTGTTTGCGACGTTTACCGATCCGACCCGCCCTGCAACGCGCAATCCAGCTATCCTTGATGGAGCCGATGATCCTGATAGCGATGGGCTATCGAATCGCCACGAAGTGGATCGATCAACCCATCCGTTAAAAGCAGATACTGACGATGATGGATTAAGTGATGGCATCGAGGTGACCAATCAGACTGACCCAACCAAGGCCGATACCGATGGCGATGGCCTTAGCGATGACAGCGAACAGCGCGTCCTGACGAATCCACTCGTTGGTGATACCGATGGCGATGGAACCCCCGATGGCCACGAGCGCTTTCTCACGACTGCGGCGATGACGACGGGAGCGGCCTTGGTCGAGATGGATGGGATTGGCGATGTTGCCAAAACGGTCACCTTTCAGGATCTCTCTGACGATCACTTATTCCAGCAGTTGCCAGGCCAAATAACCGCAGCGGTCGATATTACCGCGACGGCTCCCTTTACCCGTGCGCGGGTGAAACTGCGGTTTGATCCGCTGCTGGTGTCGAATAACGATACCGCAAACCTTGAAATTCGCTATTACGATGAAGCCGATCGGGTCTTTAAGCGCCTCGATGCATGGGGCGTTGATCTGGCGACAGGCTATGCGTGGGCGGATACGACCCACTTTACGACGTTTGTCTTATTCTATATTCCCGCGTGGAATGCTGCATGGCAAGTTCCGATGGATGGCGATCAGAATGCCGCCACACCACCGCTAGTGGATGTGATGTTTATTCTGGATACATCCGCCAGTATGGATTGGAATGATCTCAATCGGGTAATGGTTGCGGCAACCCGAACCTTCATCGATGCGCTGGTGCTTGATGATCAGGTGGGGATTGTTGATTTTGATTCGGATGCGGTGTTACTCCACCCGTTAAATACGAATCGGGCCGCGGCGCGAGTTG
>NZ_BAABRU010000048.1 GCF_039545135.1 Herpetosiphon gulosus
GCTGATCTGCGGTATGATGTCCATCGGATGCTCCTCTGATTCATGGTGTGGTGCAATGTCATGATGCCAGAAGAGCGTCCTTTCCATTTAAGCTTGATGCGCATGGGGAATTTACAGTTAAGCCCAGTACGCGATTGGGCAGTGGTATGGGCCTCCGCCACCCATCGCGTTGGATCGCTATTGTCCCGCATCAGCCACTACGGCCAAATGGTGACATACTGATCATGATCACGCACGCTTCGTTCAATTCCGGTGCTCATCCGGCGGGTTGGTCAACTGCTGATTAATACTATCCATCAACACATGCCGATGGGCTTCGCTCGGTAACAGCCGCCCCTGCAAGGCCAGTCTTACCACTTCCAAGGCCTCGCGCACCAACAAATAACCCGCCTCACCCACCGCATCGAATAACTCGCCATTCGAGAGGTCGTCAATGATCAAGTCAATCTGCGCCAATGCTTCTGCTTTCTGCATGGAAGTCGCCTTTTAGTCCAGCAATAGAGATTTTCCACCTTTTTAGGCACGAAAAAGCTTCATAACATCGGGGTAGGGCAACGATTCGATTAGCCACGGGCCACAGAACATAATGTAGACCAAAAGACAGCGCATATCATCGCTTCGGAACCGAGCAGCGGCGCTTTTTTCGCTACACAGAACGTCCCTTCTGTGTAGTATTTCTAGCAACCTGCCTCGATTGGTAGCCCTCATCGTGTGGCCTGGTAGCGTTATTAAAGTATATTTTTTACTTCACAGAAGGTTTCTTGTCGATGCTGTTTCCCGCTCCGTCAGAGCCGTAGGATTGTGCCTCGTTGCATGCGGCATAGCTGGCCATCGTCGTTGCTGCTCTTCCCATTGTTGACGAGGTAATTGCCCTGTGAACGTGCCCAACGACGTGGGAAAAGACAACCCGATAGTTCACGTTATGTTCTATGGCCCTCGATTGCTTGAATCGTTGCCATATCCCAACATCGTTACTGATATCGGTAATAAGGGATTGATCTTCGGTATAAATACCTTTTTCACGACGAAGCCCTTGGGTTCCAGTATAGGAAAGAAAATTAAAGCTTGTGACCACACAAAATGCGTGATCACACAGGAGGATCTTTTCGTGGGTGCCCAAATATTGGACGACGAAGTGTTGACCATAGGGTTTGCTCTTGATCTGCCGAAAGCGCTGCGCCACATCCGGCTTGATATAGGTATCCTGTGTTTCATTATGCTGAAGCGGCATTCCAAATCCAATCCTGATCTGAATTCCATGCTGAAGACGTTGCTCAATGCGCTCCAGAACCGGAGTATCAACCGAAAAACTATTAATCCACGGCGAAATAATAGTGACTTGTTGCTGAGCCTCCTCTAGGGCACGGATAAGGAGCACGCGATGCTCGGCATTACTCACCTGCCGTGTTACCCCACGATAGCTGATCATACTTAAAAGGTGTTGTTTTTCTTCCTCTAGTTGACGAATACGCTGTGTTTTCTCGGTAACAATCTCGGAAGGGAGGGAGTCATCAGCGCGGTCTTGGCGTAATACCACGTGGTCTTGGCTTCCTCCACGGGGTTCCACCGTCGTAATCATGGGTTCAAGTTGATCGTGGATTGCCGTATAAATCTGCGAATATCCAGGATCACTGAGTGACACCAAGAGTGATTCCGGAATGACATGGCGGCCTTCACGCTCGCGTTGGCCAAACACGGCATCATACTGGGGAGCCGCCTCATACCCCTCAAACACATTGAAATCGAGCCGATTGCTGGTTTGTTCCACGAAGACTAAGACATTAACGAGCTTGTAGGCGAGATGCGTTTTTTCAATCGATAGCACATCAACGAGATGATCAGCGGCGGCAACCTGATTATAGCCCCGTCGATACGCGTGCTCTACCTGGCGAATCGATTCGATCAGGCGCGGAATCGTTGGTTTCATCCTTGGAACGGGGTGAAGCAAGAATACCCCTTGCTGTTTTAACCGTCGTTGATCCAAAAATGAGGCGCGGTTATGGGGCACAATATCCCCCAACAATCCATCAACCGCTATTCGGAAATATTCGGTCGTGGCGGTTGTCAAGGTTTTCGTCAGCGCGGTAGTCCCTTTTTTTGTCAGGTGGAATACAAGCCGCCCGTGTTGCTGCGCATCGAAGGTTCGACGGAGGCATCCTTGTTGATCCAGTTCGATTAACCCACTCTGAATAAATTCAGGAGCAACTCCCAGCGCTTCCGCCATCCGCTGCTCTGTTTGAATACCAGCATGGATCAGCCGCATCACAAATTGAGCCATGGTTGACATCTCAACCGAACGCAACACTTCCACCTTAATCTGCATCTCATAAAATGGAATTGCCGCCTCGTAGTGGCCAATAAAGTCATAGCCTGGACGATGATCGCGATGCTCCGTGATCAATGCTTCAAAGGTCATCGACGGGACTCCATAACAGACATTCTTGCGGATGGGCAAGAATGTAGGTGATAATCTCAGGGAATGGATTAGCATACCCTTTCGTATCGGCCTGAACAACCATGGCATGATCGCCGACAATAAACAGCAGTTCTCTAGCACGGGAAAGCGCTACATTCAAGCGCCGAAAATCACGCAAAAAGCCGATTTCACGCTGGACATTACTGCACACAATACTGTAGAACACAATATCGCGTTCGCTTCCTTGAAAGGCATCCACCGTATTCACTTCGATATCCAGACATCGCCATCGTTCTGGGTCGTGGACTGTAAGTTGTCGTCGGAGCAGTTCCACCTGATGGTTATAACCTGCAATCACAGCAACCGCTTTTCGTCCGCCTTGCGGAGCTTGGATACGCAGCGCATGTTCTAATTCCGTAAGCTGCTGTTGGCGTGTGAGTATTATTTGGACGGAAAACCGCATTTTCGAAATTTTTCACAAGCTTATTAATTTTTATCTACTCATATTCAAGCTGACGTTGCGTTGTTAACCGTCGATACCGTTGCTCAACAAGATTATCTAATGCGATTGTTGTTTGTATCAATGCCTCGACATCGCGCGGCCCAAAACAAACAATTGGATGGTGACTGATATATGATTTAATGTGCTCACGCGCACCAGAGGTAAACCCTGACATCGATATAAACAGCCCTCGGTAATGAGTGCGATGTGCTAATTTTCCATAAAAGTCGCGAATATCTTTTGCTTCAATGGGGTTTTTATGCCATTTACACTCAACCAAATAGTAGGCATGATTTTTCACAAGAACGAGATCGAGTTCTTCACCTCGTGTAATAACGTTTGATTCAAGGTTCCAGCCTTCGTGCTTCGCCAACTCAGTTATAATACGTTCTAGAGCTTTTCCTCGTTTTTGTGCTGAAAGGCTATGAGCGTCCAGATACATCTGACGTATATTCATTTTTGCTCGCCATTCAAGTACGGATCGACGCCCAACAGAGGTTATTAAAAATAATCCCCCTAATGCATGAGCCTCAATAAAGCCCATCACATCTAACATACGAAGATGGGTTACTAAATAATTGGTGTCCATACTGAGATCACGAGCAAGGTCTTCATAGAAATAGGGTGCATGTTTGCCATTGGTTTCATACTGCCACATCAGCCGATTAAGAATTTGTGTTCTTGCTTGTTGATGCTGCTCTATTTGAACACTATCAGCGAGTTTATTCTCCTCAACAAAGAGAACTCCAGCAGTATTCAATATGTATGCCCCACCGATAGCATACGCGCTTATGAGTTTCTGATCCTCTAATCCCTCAACCTCATCCCAGAATACTTCATCATCAATATTATTTTCCTCCCGAAAGGAATGAAGACTGAGAAACGTGGGATCATCAAAATAGCGTTCATACAATGCCTTTAATAAAGTATTTTGTATCGATGACATATCATTGCATCTCCGTAGAATTAGGATGAAGTATGTTTTTAGTATTTTAATTCTCTTCCCAGTCTTCTATGTCTGAATATTCTGGTCTTTCGCTTCCATAGATTTTCAACCCCGGTGATTCTTCCTCATCAGATTTTCCTTGAATATGCGCTTTGAGGGCACTCAAGGTCGTTTCAATCCTACTGATATGATCGATAGCTATTTGGTTGAGATAGACGTTGCTGAATTCCTCCGAAGTTTCGTTATTTGAACTACTATCGATATTATCTTCGTGAGGAATAATAAAATCAGCCCAAGACTCGATGGTACTTATGACATATTTTTCTATATCATTAAGCATCAAGATAGGAGTTTGTTCGTGCGGAACTTCTTGCTCTATGTGCGGTAATCGCATAAAGAGAAGTGTCATAATAAGTCGGGTTAAGCTATCAAAAAGATTGGCTGCAAGATGTTCTCTTTTTGCTTCTGGACTATTCTCAAAATAAGAAAAAGGATTATTGGTTGGCTGGAGTCGTTTTAAAACAGGGATAACCTCCTTAAGTGTATGGAGAGGATATATTCTACCTGGAAGCATTGCGCGATGCTCCCATATCTTGAGAATGATCTCTATCGACCTCTGTTGGGCTATTAGGCGCTCGTTTTCCGTTGTTGCATGGTTCACCATATCCATAAGCTGAGCAAGGTGATGTGCCATCCATTTACCCAGCGTATCAACACCAGTATCCAAGCCGAGTTCACGAACGAGATACTGTCCAAGTTCCAATACATCGTTCGGCAGCATCGATGGTTCCATCTCTTCGGAGGATAAAGATTCGATGCGGTTGATTCTTTTTTGTTCTTGATTCGTCATCTCGATCTCGTCCATAACCATTATTCTCCCGAGTAATCTTTACTTCAACAATTAAGTCTAGTTGCACCTCATCCAAAAAAGCTAGTAATGCCTTCTTATTGATATTCAGCCGCCATCCGTTTGACTGAACCTGAGCAGTCGATCGCATTGTATACTCTGTCCTATCATCGCGACTATCCCCCCAACATTCATAGATGAATGCTGTACTGCTATCTTCTACATTGACCCATTGTAGTTGGTCACCATAGTGAAATTTAAGATTAAGCACTGATTCTACCATTGGTCCAGGATACGTTTCAATAGAACGAATATCGTAACAAAGCGGATCATATTCATCAATGCCTTCAATCAGATGCTCATAATCAATAAGCCATCCAATCAGCTTATAGGGTGATGTGTCGATCGCAAGCCTATCTTCTACGTAAGGAATGCGATAGTCCCATGAGTCAGCAACAGTCTGAAGTGCCCGTGCAAGAGCAAGTGCGGTATCAGGTGAAACAAGCGCAGTTCTGATTCGAGTTTCCTGTTTAAATCGGTATGAATGCGTATTATGATCACCATCGACTACAAGCATCTCTGAATTATCACTAGCAAAGATTTGATTGAGGAATGTTTGGTCAGTGATACTATCAACCCATGCATCAATAGGGACTTCGGGAGAAATCCAAAATTGAGCCTCTAATGGCTTTGCTCTAAGAAAATCTGCAAGCCAAAATGGCGGCATTGCGAGACCATTTCGACGTATCCAGCCATCGGGCGTATAGTAATCATCATCCTCATCACTATTGTTTGCAAGCGATCGTGTTTGGATAAGCTGTCCCATCGTACACCACATGGCATGCCATTCCAAGTAGGTATGGTAGCGCTCAATTCTTGGGAGGTCTCCATGGCGATGCATTGTGCTCATACCCATACTATCGGTGATACGATAATTTCTTGGCTCTTTAGACCATTCTCTTGGATTATCGTGCACTTGCCACGTATCAACAATCCATTCCTCTGCTATAGTGCAAAATTCTGTCATACCAACATCAAAAAAAAGTTTAATCGCTGGAGAATACCAATAAGGGATAGTATCGATGCTATCAAAGCTGAATCGTTCTGATCGACTTGGCTGATTTTGATAAAGGTCGGTTTGATGTATGTGTCTTTGGCTTTCCCGTAGGGTTGTTGATACTCCTATCGTTATGTTATCTAATAGCGTACGTTGTTGTGCATCAAGGAGCAGTGTTCCTGTCTCATCCAAATGGAGAACCGCCGATTTTGCAAACGCGCGGATGAGGAGATGAGGAAAGGAAGTATCTGACGCAATTCCAAAGAGCTTTTCTCCATAGAGGGCAGCGATGTTTGGTGTCTCCGTTGCAATTCGATCCAGAGTAATTACAAGCCATAATCGAGCAGCGAGCCAGTAAAAGGGTGCATGGGGATTTCGATAGCTCAATTCTGTTTTTTTGTGATAGAGCGACACAATATGATCAACCGTTTCGCTCTCTTGAAGCCGTGCAAGTCGGCGAACAGTATGAGCTGCACGCCAGCGTTTGTACACATCTATATCAGACATTAGTGCATAGAGAAATCGTGCAAGAGCCTCGGAACCTGAGGATGGTATATCAACGAGATCCCACCGATCACAATCCTGTGCAGGTATCCGGTCAACAAGTCGGGATGCATAGCGCCCACTAACGTCTGCCGCTACCCATGGCGAACTATATTCCCCTAAAAGGCCAACCAGCGCGAAGATTGTTAAGGATTGCAATGTATCTACATGGCGTTCAATAGCAGCAAGTAACCCGTTAAAGATCTCGTGGGCTGGTAAGCCAGTTTTTGTAAGGAGCATAGGAAGAGGCGAGTGCCCATAAGTAAGATACGCAGCAAATTCAGGGAGCATTTTACCGATCACGTCCATGAGGCTTGTTTTACACCAATCGATAACAGCTGGGGTATTCCATTCTTTGATGCAGTAAACAATAGCATCTGCCAGCATAATATTGTGTATACCATATAATCCGCCTTCGCTTAAAACATCAAGATAGGCAACTCGATCGCGGAATGAAACTACTGTGGCGATATGATTCAAGATTTTTTCAGGGTAAATAAAACTATCTATTCGCCGAGCAGTTTCAATTACCTGCTCAAGTACGGCATTAATTGTATCCTTTGATACAAAGCGTTGATCCCAATCAATGCCTTGGAATGGGTCAGGCGGAGTTATTTTTTTCTGATTATCAACCATATCAAAGATGTCAAGAGATTTATCATCTGGTTTTTGAGCGACTTCCTGCTGATGAAATAATTCTGCCTTCATTAATTGTTTAAGCCAGAATGTGCTAGGATTCTCTGCCTTCAGTACAGTCACTACCTCTGAGCGTTGGCCATGACCGAATCGCAATAACTCATCACAGGCCAATATTTCAATAATAAGGTTGCGATTCTTGGACGATGACCCTTCTATAATTGAACTCATAAGCTTTGATGGAAAGTTATCAAGAAGTGTCGCACAAGCCGTTGCACTCTCAGGAGCTATAGTGTTTTGAAGAAGGGCCGTTAACAAGATCGTTGGGAGAATATTCTCATATTTAATAATATTTATATCGTCCCATCGCCCAGCCATTGCGAATGCTACTGAGCAATCAAGGGTTGTGATTGCTTCGGTTACCTCAGTCCAAGGGAACTCATCGCTATTACCAATCCTTGTATGAGTATCACTAACCACTATAGCAAGCTGGGATGCCATCTCGCATCTTTGCTCGGGGGATAGTACATGAAACCCATGTTTTACGAGCGGGTTAAATAGGGCTATCTCTCGTCCGGTTTCAAGATTAATATCATTGGCAATCTCCAAAGCATTGAAAAAGAACGGTTTAGCATCAGCATGACTAAAGGGCATAATAAGCCGTGCAAATCGTAGGAACGCATCAATTTTGTCTTGGGTTTCAATTCTCATGGATTTTATGCTTTTAGATTGATCAGTAACAGCAGAGAGAATCGTTTCATGAAAGGAATGATCCATTGCAAGATGGGTATACATCTTGACCATTGTCTCGCTTAAGTAATCGTTTTTCCATCCAACAACCGCCTTGATACTTTTTAGAAGAGCAATCCGATCAAATTCTGAAACCATAAGTAATTTCGTGATCGATGATGCTACTTGCGTCCGCATACCAAAAGCATGATAGCTGGCATCAAATTTATATGTATTCATGCCAGTTCGATTAACAGCCTTCTGTAAAAGAAGAGTACCTGCCTCTCCAGAAATTTGTCCTATAATCAACTGTGCCCGAACGGTATACACTGGTATCAGTGGTAGTAGAAATTCAGAAAGCTGGTCTTTCTTTTCTCTTAGTTGAGCGTTTTGGCGACGTGTCGTCTCTGTTGATAACTTGATTGAAGGCTCAACTAAAAACTCTCTAATCTCTATTTCCTGCCCTCCTAAGCGTCTCAATAAGCTATACGCGCGAAGAATGATATCAATATAAAATGAGTCTGAGGTATTAAATTCGTCGTAGCAACGCCGCTCAGGTGTTACAAAGCTTTGAAGGATTGAAAGCGCATTCTTGTGCTGAGTTGTATGACCAACAACAATCTCACAGGCAGTGAGAATCAAATCAATGTACTCGATGTAGGAGAAATCTTCATTCCTCGCGCGTTCCTTCAATTTATCAGCCTTTATCAATCCCCGACGATACAGAATTCCTAAACACGTTTCAATACGAGCAATATCACTGCTCTGACCAACAAGCACAAGAGGAACCAGAAGAAAGATATCCCACGGCGTTTGACGTGGAATCTCTTGTAACACCTGTTGAAGGAGATCTATGTCCCCCGAAGTAATAAGCTTTTTGGACAGTCTTAATGCAACCTCGAAGACTGCGGATCTTGGTCTCCAGCGTAATAGTTGCGCTATAGCCGACTGAGGCCCTTCAATACGAAGAAGTGCCTCAGTTTCTGCGACAATATCATTAGTGCCAATCTCCCAACCCTCTGGCTCATCATTGGGGAACCGCTGCTTTTTCAGTACAAATTCTGAATTACGGCGTTGTAACCATGCACGTATTTGGCGATATCCATTACGGACAGCAAAGGCATTTTTCTCAAGGGCATCATTCGCCATCATATGGAATAGGAGTGGTCCATGGTGTTGAATTTCCTGGGAATTTCGTAGGACAGCTAGTGCATACGTGTGTGGGGCAAAAATTGCCACCAGATCGAGATTATTAATAATTGAATTATGAATTGTTACATTCGTTTTTAGTGCCTCGGCACCCTTAAGCAGTGTCAATAAACTATCAACAGGATTCTCTGCCTCTCGACATACCTTCATAGCAATGCGCAAGCGCTGGAGTTGGGTGTCACGTCGAAGCAGGGGATCTCGGATTGCTTCAGGAATAGGTTCTTTATCGACAAGCATTATGATGTCTTGTTTTCGTCCTGCGGCAAGTAACGCAGAGGCCAAGTGGGTTGCAGCATAACTGTCTTGTTGAGCCTGTTTGGTAAAGTGCTCTGCAATCTTTAGCTGGAGCATATGAAGCCGCGCCTCGGCCTTAAGTCGCACAAACTGCTCAAAGTCTTCATCAGCAAAGCTAATCAGGTTATTTACAACCTGAACCCCAGGTGCGAGATCACTTGCAAGATCACGAATATGGGTTTCGTTAAATTTTGTTACTGCTGCGAGATCGGAAAGAGGAATAGGTCGTGGTAGTGCAATCAGTGCGGAGCAAAACATGAGAAGTTCTTGTTGTTGTCCTATCTTAAGAATAGCTTGAGTAAATTGTTGTTCAAATACATGATCTAAGTCTTTGCCATGCGGTAGAAGATACCTCAATGCTTTATCAGGCTTATCTTGCGCAATATCAAAAGCGTATCGTTGTACGCGTGGGATCCCCCGTGATAGCTTATGAAAATCCTCAATCCATGCATCTGGTGCTTCAGGCCAAACAGAGTGTACATGATGTGCTGTCTCATCAAGGGTAAAGCCACTAAGTTCAAACTTGTCAAATGTGTAGGGAAGTTCGAGCATGGGGAGCCGTCCCGTTCGGGCGCTGACTAAAAGACGAACGTTTGATGGCAATGTGCCGATCGAAAGAAAATCACTAATGAAACATTTATCGCCTTGTGTTAGTGCGGCTGTCAGTGCATTATCAGCCGCATCAACCACAATAAGTACAAGAGCCGAGGGATTGTTTGCTGCAATAACATCAGCGGCTCGCTCCAGCCTTTTCTTGAATGCTCTGGGATAATCATGAGCAGTTGAGCGATTGAGTAGAAGAGGAATGCGAATTTCGCGGGCAAGATCGTTTGAGAGCTGTAGAAAGGCATCTTGTGCCCTGTGACGAAACGCATCAGCGTCGAGATAACGTCCTCCACCATAACAGTCAAAAACGATCATGACAGAATCATCTGGAAGGCGTGCCTTGATATCTTGAAGCAACGTAGTTTTTCCCATACCACCTTCGCCATGTACACAGAGGCGTTGTTTATTGCTAATAAGCATTTCTACTATTGTCTGAGCCGCCGCACGCAGAACAAGGTGATCGAGTTGCTTAATCTCAGAAGGACATGGAAATATAGTACGAGGATCAGAAAATCCCAGTCCCGCTAAGATGGATTGGCGGGTGATATAGTCTCTTCGGCCTTCTGGTAGCATGGCACTTTGGACAAAACGCAAAAGATTATTTACAGAGGTGCGTGCATCATCATCTATCCAAGTAGAGATTGTGGCATGAATATGCTTCTCAAGTGCAAAACGAGATTGGATTCCACAGAGTGAAAAATCAAGGCTTTTGATGAAATCTTCAAAAGTATTGGAGTCTAAGCCGCTGGCTTTCACGAACCTATCACGATCTGTGACTGGCGCTGTTTGCTTTTTCCCTCGTCGTGGCGGTGTAGGCTGTCCCAATAACATGGCCCAAACCGCTGGATCAAGGGGTTGGTTACTAACAAGCCGCAACGTAATATGCTTTCCTGCAATAAAATCTGATCGTTTCTTTTTTAAACCACTAAAGATTTTTGCAAGCCGACCAATGACTGAATTATCTTTTTTATCATTACTCGCATAGGTAAGGCGATTCACCGTCCATGGCTGTTGAGCATTTGACGTTGAGTATTTGAGTTGATCAACGACAATACGATCAGCTGATTCTATGCTATCACCCCCATAGTAAAAGGCGCAATCCACCCCATCCCATTGATCTTTAGATGTACCAATTTCATCATCTACCATCAAACCTTCTACTGTAATAGCAGCCAGATTTGTGTCTTCATTAAGTAACGATAACGCATGTCGAAGCACCCAAAGTTCATGAAATGTATCACCGGCATTCGACGCACGAGCACCCCGAAGATCTGGTTTTGACATAGTGCCTCTCAAGGTTATTCTAAAGAATCAAGCCTCGCAAAACTAAAGGCCTAAATTGAAATTGGACATAATTATTCCTACCATGATGCTATCAACTGGCATTCTATGAACAAAGATAACCAGCATTGATGAATTTTGGTGTAGCGCATGGATAGAAACAGCTTTTCTGGTAAGTACGACACAGGATTTTCTTGGTTAACCATATGCATTAAGATCAATTTGTTCAACACGATTTGCAATATCTGCCTCGGTTGGTTGGACATAGATTTGCGTCGTTGTGATCGAGCTGTGTCCAAGGAGACGAGCAAGACCGACCAAATCATGGGGGTGTCGCACCAGATAGCGGGTCGCAAAGGTGTGACGTAGACTATGCGGCGTCGTGCTTGCTGGCACGAGGTCACGGATTGCGGCATCGCGCACAATGTGATGAATCATCGCACTCATCTCCCGGAGACTCAAGGGGGTCTGACGCTCACTCATCCAAAGCGGGCGAGGTTGCTCACGCTTGCAGTGCAATGGCCACATCTTCGCGACTGCCCGAATCGTTGCTTCAACCCCCAGTTTTGGACCAATATAGAGCGCTAATGCTACGCGGACCGATTCATTGAGCGGCACCGTTCGCGTTGTATGGCCTTTAGACGAACGAATCACAACCTGACCACTGCGCTCGCCGTACTGAATATCATGCCAGCACAAGGCGGCACATTCACCGATGCGCATTCCTGTTTGGACTAACATCTGAAGAATGGCGGTATTTCGTACAGGGTTACGTGTTGTTTGGGCTTGCCGTAAGAGGGCATTAACCTGTACCGGGCTGAGGGCCTTTGGCTTCAGCGGCGATGGACGCTTCACCAGTTTGAGACGGTGGGCGGGATTCGTATCAAGATAGCCCTGATCAACCAACCATGTACACCATATGCGGAGCGCACTCACATGAATATTGACCGTACTGACTGCGGTGGTTTGCCTGAGCATTTCACGATACCCCACCAAATTGATGGGATGAAGATCAGCAAGGGTGATCGAACGCTGTTCTGTGGACGCAAACCATGCACACAGACGGTGTAATACCCCCCGATAGCGTTTGCATGTGGCGTGGGTCATATCGATTTCAGCATGGCGAAACCATGCATCAATCAGCATTGCAACAGGCACTGAATCGCTCATAGACACCACCTCTGAATCGTTCATCTACTCTCGGCAATGTTTTTTCTCTGTTCGGCGCACTCGTGGTACATCAATTGACGCTCATGGGTTGGTGGATTGAATGGACTACATAGCAGAGAATTGCAATTCTCTGCTATGTATCTTACTCTATTATGCAACCCCTTTCCATGGCAATCTTTGGTAGGCTCGGCTCGTCGAAGATGCTCCATAAACGACCGATTACTAGAGACAATTAATCCCAGCGATCTGCGCATATCCATGAGTGCACGGGTATTCCATACGAGAACCGTAATCCTTGTTCAGGAGTCTTCATGCCAACCGCCTTCTTAACCGAAGAACAGCACGCCGCCTACGGAGACTATACCGGTGATCCCGATCCAACCCAATTAGCAAAATTCTTCCATCTTGACGAGGTTGATCTTCAGCGTGTTCGTCGTCATAATGGATCACACCACCGTCTTGGATTTGCTCTCCAACTGGGCACTGTCCGATTCCTGGGAACATTCCTCGCGAATCCCATCGCGGTTCCTCCCATCGTTATTGATTTTATGGCACGCCAACTCGCTATTGCAACGACCTACACCCTCGATCGCTATCTCGAACGTGAGGATACTAAGTGGGAGCATGCGCGTGAGATTTGTCAGGACTACGGCTACCATGATTTTCACGACCAGCCGTGGCATTTTCGGCTCATCCGCTGGCTCTATGCCCGCGCGTGGTTCAGCAATGAACGTCCCTTTGTCCTCTTTGAACACGCGATGGCGTGGCTCATGCACCATAAAGTCTTGTTACCTGGCCCAACCACCCTTGAGCGGCTGATTGGGACGATTCAAGAGCGGTCAACAACGCGGCTCTGGCAGATGATTGGCGGATCGCTTACGCCGACCCAACAGCAGCATCTAGACGATCTTGTCCGTGCTCCGACACCGAATCGGCAAAGCCCGCTTGATCGGCTTCGCAAGCCGCCAACCACGCCGACTGCCGTCGGCATGCTGGCGGGACTCCAACGTCTCAAGGCTATTCGTGATCTGGGCATTGCAGCCCACCCAATTCCCATGGTTCCCGCTGGTCGATTAAAGACGTTGGCTCGCTACGCTATGGGGGCACGGGCGCAAGCCATTGCCGCCCTTCAGAACCCGCGACGACTCGCCACCCTGCGGGCTTGTGCCATGCAGCTTGAAGCATCCGCCCACGATGATGTGCTGGATATCTTTAACCAAATCATCAATGCCCTCTTTCTCTCCAATGAAACCCAGAAACAGAAAGCCCGAACGCGCTCGCTCAGCGACCTCGATGCCGCAGCCATGCAATTACAAGCCGTCTGCCAGATGCTGCTTGATCAGCAGTACGCCGATAGTGAAGTCCGTCCGCGTATTTTTCATGATCACGATCCCGCCCACATTGCCGCCGCAATTGCCACCGTCCGCAACCTTGTCCAGCCGAAACATGAACCTTTTGAAGCCCAATTGGACGGCACCTATCCTCACCTCCGCCGATTTCTCCCGACCCTGCTTGAGACCATTAACTTTGATGGAACGCTGAGCGGCAAGCCCGTGCTCGCAGCCCTTCAGTTTCTCCGGGCCTTGGATGCCCCAAATCCTCCAAAATTGCATCATGCACCTACGGAGGTTGTCGGTGCTCGGTGGCGGCGGCTTGTCCTCGATAGTGGCCAAGTCGTTGATCGGCAGTTTTATACATTTGCCGTTTTAGAGCGCTTGCATCAAAGTTTGGATCGCCGCGAAGTCTTTGTCTCCCCAAGCGAACGGTGGGGTGACCCACGCGCCATGCTCCTCAAACCCGATGCATGGGAGAGCGTGCGTACCCATATGTGTCGAACCTTGGGACGGCTGCGTGATCCCCACGCAGAATTAGCGCTCTTAGACACCCAACTGGATGCGGCCTATGCCGAAACGGCAAAAAACTTGCCGGAGAATCCAGGAGTTCGGATTGAGAAGATCAACGACCATGATCGTCCCATTATTACTGGCCTCGATAAACTCGACGATCCACTGACCCTTAAGCAACTCCGGAGCGAGATCCAAGCCCGGATGCCGCGTGCGGATCTGCCAGAAATCTTGCTCGAAATCAACGCCATGACGGGCTTTGCCGATGAATTTACCCACCTGAGCGAGGGGGGAACCCGCGCCACCGATCTCAGTCTGAGTATCTGCGCCGTGTTGCTGGCCGAAGCATGCAATATTGGGCTGGAACCACTTGTGAATCAGAGTAATCCCGCCTTAACCCGAGAACGCTTAGCATGGGTGCAACAGAACTATATTCGACCAGAAACCCTGACGCGGGCCAATGCGCGTCTGGTTGCAGCGCAAGCAACCATCCCCATCGCACAGGCGTGGGGTGGTGGCGAAGTTGCATCCGTCGATGGTCTGCGCTTTGTTGTTCCGGTTCGCACGATCAATGCGGGCGGCAGCCCCAAGCATTTTCCGCGACAGCGGGGCGTGACTTGGTACAACGGGATTTCCGACCAAAACATGGGCTTTAATGCGATTGTCATTCCAGGGGCATTGCGCGATGCACCCTATTTGCTCAATGTCTTGTTAGAACAACAAACCCATCTCCAGATTAAAGAAGTGATGACCGATACAGCTGGTTATTCCGATATTGTCTTTGGCCTCTTTTGGCTGTTAGGGTATCAATTCAGTCCACGCTTGGCCGATCTCAAGGATATGCGCTTTTGGCGACTTGATCCGAAGGCTGATTATGGCCTTTTAAATGATGTTGGTCGCCACACCATTTCGACAAAAATCATTACCGAGTATTGGGACGAATTACTGCGTCTCGCGGGATCATTAAAGATGGGGACGGTCCAGGCGGATGTGGTGGTGCGCTGGCTCCATGGGGATAAACGGCCCCGAACGTTAGCCCGCGCCGTGACGGAAGTCGGGCGGATGGCAAAAACGCTGTATCTGCTGGCATACCTTGACGATGAGACCTATCGTCGGCGCATTCTCACTCAGTTGAATAAAGGCGAGCGTCGTCATCGCTTAGCCCGCGTCATCTTTCATGGCCAACGCGGTGAAGTCCGGCAACGCTATCGCCAAGGACAAGAAGATCAGTTGGGGGCATTAGGACTGGTGTTGAACTGTGTCGTTTTATGGAATACGCGCTATATGGATGCGGCGGTGGCGCAGATGCAGGCGGCGGGAATTGTGATTGATGCGGATGATCTGGTTCGCATTTCCCCGTTTATCCATCGGCACATCAATGTGCTGGGTCGCTATTTCTTTGCGATTCCGGAAGAAGTCCAACGCGGTGAATTACGGCCACTGCGCGATCCGTCAAAACGCGATCTGCTTGAGGATTTGTGAAAAATCTCGAAAACGCGGGTTTCCGTCCAAATAATACTCACACGCCTTTAAGGGCAATCGTATCGACGTTATACAGTTTGTGAACGGTCATAAGACCCCCATGGCGATGGAAGATCAGTGGCATTGGAATAGGCTCAAAGGGTGTTAAGCAGGTTCCAATCGGAATCGCATCATCCCGTGTTTGCAGCATGGGATTCCGATCCCAAACAGGGAGGACATCGCTGAAATCCGGGATTGTGTGTGGATCAACGGTGATGGCAAAACCAGCAGCATTCCACCGTCGAAAATAATAAGGATACCGTTGATCCTCATCTGCGAGGGCTACATGTGGGATCGGTGTGTCGCTATAAGTCGTTGCATCAATCGTTAACATGCCAAAGGTGGCCATGAAATCATCCGCTTCCCGCCAAAGCGTATACCCGTAGGCTGCATACCATGCATGCAGTATCGTGCGATCAATCCGTCGCACACTAAGCCAATAGGTTGGTAACACATACCGATCACTCGTGTTGGCAGAACATTGACCCTTACGCCGCCGTATCGAGATCCATCGTCAATTGTGTGGCCTTTCCGCGCGGGACGCGCGTTCGTTCCGCATGGGCAACAGGAACGGCTTTTCCCCAGTCGTCTTCAATCACATCCCACAACATCAGTTGGGGACTGGCAAATGGGTGGTCAAATTTGGTATCGTGGCTGAGGTGGCGGATCGTTCCATCACGCGCAATCATCCCTTCGTAGCGCCGGAGATCGTGGCTCTCGTAGGTCACCATCACGTGATCGGTATCAATCCACAATGTAATGACATGCCGTGCTAGCCCAAGTTCGCTATAGATGCGCCAATGGCGGAAGCGAATAAAGCCCACCCGATCAACCATACGATTCACGCGTAAGGCTTCAAAGATCCGCCGAATCAATGCTTCGGGAAAGATGCGCCCATGCACGTCCCCAAGCACGCTCAGCGGGGTATCACAACCATCTTGCCGCTGGCGGTGTGCCCAATGACGTTCCTGGTTGTAGTGCTTCATCCACATCCGATGGGCAATCCATAATTCCTGCCACGTTCGTGCGGCACGAAACCCCGCTTCGGCCTCGTCCATCATACGGCGTTGAATATTGAACGCCGTTTCAATATACGACTGCCAAGGTTGGCGCTTCGCAATAAAAAAGCGCTGAATCCCCAAGGCATGGCAGATCTGGCCAAGCCGTCGTGACCGAAACACGCTCCCTGAGTCACTCACAATCCCATCAGGACACCCACATGTTTCAATGGCACTTAACAGAACTTTCAGGACTGCCGTGGTATCTTGCAGGCGACTAATCGCGCTTGAGACAATCGCCCGACTCGCATTTTCTAAAATAGAAATGCAGTACACATTGCCACCGCCGAGGCGATGCATGTCCAAATACCGGATATCAATCGTCCAAAATTGATGCCGATACTGGGCTGCAAACGGCATGGGCTGCGGATCTTTTTTCGGGGGCGGCTCGGGCGGTCGTAATTCAGGAAACACCTCCCGATTGATCGCCATCAAGCGGCCACAGGTGCGAGGACTCACATGAATGCCTTCGCGACGGAGGGCGGCATGCAGTCGCCATGCCCCAAGCAAGGGGTTGCGCTGGAGGCGGCGGACGTGGTGCTGAACCGTACTTGCCAGTCGTCGGCCATGCCGATGCGGCGCTGATGATCGCCGTTTGAGGCCTGCAAGCCCTTCTGTATCCCAGCGTTTGAGCACGCCATGGACGGTTTTCCGGCTGATGCCCAAATAACCAGCAATGCTTTTCTTCGTCCAGCCTTCGGTGATAAGCCGGAGAATGGCACGGCGACGCTCGACAATATCGGGAATGGTGTGATAGGGCGGAAAGCGACGGGTGGTGAGCATGGGCAAGGTATTGGTTGCCAAGGCCCGCTTCACGGTTTTGATGCTCGGTCGGCGGCCAAAGCGCACGAGGCAAATGGTCGCAAGTTCGTAATGGCGCATCGGCGGATACTCGGCTTTGATGGCCAGCAGATAGGCAATGGCTTCAGCAGGAAGCCGAGCAGCAGCGCGGATCGGAGCCGTTGCTGGGCGTTGCGCCGCCCCAAGCCCATGCTGACGAAAGGTCTGCACATGGCGATAGAGGGTGCGTTCCGCCGTAGCCGTTTCGGCAGCCCGCTCAGCAACCGGTTGGTCAAACAGGACAACGGGTCGGATCAACTCATAGACATGCTGCTTTGGGCAGGTCAACTTCATTTCGAGTTGTTGCCAGGCTGGTGATGGTTCGCGGGTTCGTTGGGGAGCGGCCATACCTACCTCCGCTACGGATACGAGGCCACGGGTAAACGTATCCTAGCGGTTTTTGGCGCACCCAACAAGACCAACATCTGTGCGAATGCCCTGTGTGCTAATATCGAGTGAGACAGATTCCATTGGCTGAGATCCGTTCTGATCAGGGCGCGAGGAACCTTTGTGCTGATCAGGTACATCATCACCTGGATCACCCTCATCATCGGCGACCGATCCGCTATCATAGTGACCGTACCCGTTTTTTGGCTTGCGGAGGTCATCAATGGTCACGGATCGCTGGTTTGCTG
>NZ_BAABRU010000049.1 GCF_039545135.1 Herpetosiphon gulosus
GGATAAATAAATGGCTGCCGTTATGGCGCTCGCTGCCGTCGCTCTCGATGCTGCGGCGGGCTATAGCAAAACTATTGATTCCCTTTGCTGCAAGGGCGTTAACAGCGGCTTGGGCGGCTTCAATCCCGCCATGATCGTCGTCGGCGGTGACGAGCTGGGTCTGTTCGCCGTTGCTGAATAGGGCGGCATAGGTCGCTCCGCGTTTGCCTGCAAGGTGGGCGGCAAAGTGTGCGGGGGTGGGCTGGGTTTTGCTGCCTGCTTCAAAGCGCAACCAACGGCTGGTGCTGTGGAGTGGTTGCTGGCGGTACAGGTCGGTGCTATAGACGAGTGCCGCAACCAACGCGCTATAGAGGGCGCTGGCTTCTATCTTGCCATATTGCATGCTATAATTTTCCTCGCTGGTCTAATTCTTCTCTGATAGCTGTTCCTTGGCGTTTTGGGATGTCCGTATGGGATTTCCGCGAATATGTTCCCTGTGTAATAGCTTCGGAATAATTGGGCTGCTGTTGGTCGATGAGCGCGAAAGTTGTCTAGGCTTTTGGTGCGCTGATCGAGCGTCGGTTATTCGGAACATAAGCGCTGGTGGGCGACTGCGAATCGCCTACCAGCGCTTTGTTATTTGCCTACTGTTGCCGTTGTTTGTAACAGCCCTAAAGCATCACAAACATTCTTCACCCATGTAAATTTCACTCCCCCTGTGGTGTTGTATAGCTCGGTGCAAAGCTGCCGTCTACTGCTTACACTTCGGGCGGCTTCAATAATCCGGCGTTGTTCGGTAAATGGGATAATTTCATCCTCGAATGGCAAGGCGATTGTAGCACTTGGCCGATCATGATTTGAGGGTAAAAATGGGTCGGCGCTTCGTGTAGCGGTTTTTTGTAGCGCTGCGCTTTCTTGGCTTTGTGATGCCGTGTAGCGCCCTGTAGCACTTAGTGTAGCGCTTGGTGTTGGTGTAGCACCTGCGTTAACCGCTTCAAGCCCTATATTAAGTAAATTTGCTAAGACCTCGTGGTCATTATCAATACTCATTTTTGGCTTAATGTGTAAATCGTTTTTGGGTAGATTTGGTAGTTGGTTTAAGCAATAATCGCGGTGTTGATCGCTAATCAGCGACGTTCGTACATTGATGCCATCGCCCGATTGGACGAGGACAAACACCCCTCCTGCCCCGTTGCTAGGGCTGGGTAGCTTCGACGGTGCAACCAGTTTTCGCTCTGCTAATTCCTTCGCGGTCATGGTGGTGTTTGGTGCATCGCTGGAATCGAGCGGCTGGAACCCTGCCATACAGAGGCTTATCTGGCTGCGCCATTGGGTAGAGAAGTTACTGGCGTTTTGGGTGGCGATGATATAGCGTATCCCGAAGGCGCGGGCGGCGGTCAATTCTGCATTGAGCCATGAGGTGAGATTTTTTGATCCTACTGCATTTTCCAATAGCAATAGCTCGCTTATAAAGACAACCAGCATAGGGAGATCACCACCTTGGTAGTGATCCCACTTCGTTGCTTTGGCTTCTGCGAGAATCGCGCGGCGGCGTTGGCGTTCGGCGGTAAGCCGTGCCATCGCATCCCCGATCTGTTCTGGATCGGTGGCAACATGCCAGGCATGGGCTTTCTCTTGCCATCCCATCCAATCTAACCCTTTGCCGTCAATAATGGCGAAATTGACCTGTTGTGGTGTGTGGGTGAGGGCCAAACTAAGCAAAATATTTAAGGCGGCGTTGTCTTTGCCTGCGTCAGATTGTCCGCTGATCAGAATGTGGTTTATGTCCCCAACCAATCGGCCTGTTTGTAAAAAAACCTTGTTATGAGCCTTGTACCATCCCAACGGAATGCTATATGGTGGCTCCTGCTTAAGGTTATCAAGCGTGGCTTGAATCGTTGTTGGGGGTGCTTTTAGGGCTTGGCCTGCGCCTTCCAGCGCGATTGGCTCAAGCTGGATGTTCTTATTGATTGGCGGGGGTGGTGCAGTGGGTATGCTAGCACGCGCAGTTATAAGCTGCGCTTGGAGCTGGTTAATCTGCATTTTCAGCCGGAATACGTAGGCCGCTGCGCCAAATAGGAGCGCGATCATTAAGACAATGGTTTGTATCATAGCCATGTTGCTCCTGCCTCTTTGATCGCCACTCTTGCTAATTTCTCAGGAACAAAGGCAAAGGCAAGCGAGAGTGCAATCATAAAGACATGAAAGGGAATGCCGTCACTAGGGAGCGTTAGCCCTGTTGCTAATGGCAGGGTTCGGCCTGCTAAATCAAGGTTGAGTCCATACCACGAGGTAAGGACATCAAAGGCAAGAATAATCATAAAGAAGATGATTATCAGTGGTTTGCTCCCACGCTTGGGCATCAACCAAAGCTCAATAGCAGTAATAACGATAGGCAGTGCCCACCATTCCATGCCTCTGGCGTTGATGCCAAATAGCTGCAAGCCCTGTAGGGTATAGTTTGCGCCAATGAGCCATAGCAAAATGGCGCTGGCTGCGGCTCCCAATAAGGCTACAGTATACCCAATTTTGTTATAGGTATCGGTATTGATTTTGCGTGGTGTTGCGGCGCGTTTGGCTGGTTGTGTGGCTGGCTCGGCCTCGGCTGGCTGGCTCGGCTGGGCAATGGGGATGAGATCGGGTTGCATGACCAGCGATAGGGTCGTATTGACCTCTTTATTGGTCGTTTTCATGTGGGTGTTCCTTTCATCCTGCCACATGCCGTATAATGGCTATGTGGCGGTACTTTGTGCCGTTCGGATTGGGGGCTAGTCTAGGTTGCTTTCTGAGCTAGTCCCCAGCTTCTAAATTAAGCTTCGCTGCTATTTTCCCCCTTGGTCTCATTGTTATTTGTACTACCTCGATCCGTGTTCTGTCCGTGATCTGGAGTTTGATCATGGGTTGTTCCTTTCTTTCGTGGCCTGCCGCCTTTGCCCTGTCTGGTGGCTCGGTAATGGTCTAGCTCGGTTTTCGTGTACATCCAAAATCCTGCTATTTTTCGCCCAATTGATCCTTCTTTACGCAACGCAAAAATACGGCGTTCTGATATGCCTAAATATTTTGCTGCGCCAGGACCAAGCAGCAATTCATCTGGATCAATAAGGTTCATGGTTATTCTCTGTAAAACTATCCGTATACAATGATACAATGATAGATCATAATTTAGGGATTGTCTAGCTGGGTTGTGTAACAACTTAAGGGTTTTAGAGTATAGTTTGGTATCTGATAGATAACTATGATTAGATATGGGGAGCCGTTTTTCATAGCCAATCTTGGCACGAGCAGCGGGTCTTAACGAACATAAAGAGGGCTGAATACTGGCGAACATCTGTTCAATACACGTTTTCGGGGCTAGCCGGGTTAATCCTCAGGCACAAAACGACGCAAAATAGCATACGATATGGGACATATCATATGCTATTTTGCGTCGTTTTGTGCCTATATTTCCTCAATAAGTTTAATTTCTCGATAATATATGATAAATAGGTATAATCGAGAATATTAAAAATATTACTATTAATATTACTTGTATTCCTAATCTTGAATCACTGCCTATAAGTTGTTTCATTGTATCTTGATCAATAATTCCTGAAAACATTGTTGAGCCAATAACTGCAACTGGTATGTATTTCACTATTGTAACTGCATTTAGCTCACGATTACTAGGGTCAAGAGACTTTATCCAGATTAGAAGCGATGTTATCAATATTCCTGTAATTATATCTTGAAGAACAGTAGTTCCGCTACCTGTAATTGCTTCTAGTTCAGTACGATATTGCCTATAGAAAATGGGATATAGAGATATAAATACTAGAGAATAAAAAACAGATTCAATGGCTACTGTAAGTTCGGGTAGGTTTTTTCCATCGTAATTTAATTCTTTTGCAGCATGAATACAAAGGAACGCAGAGAATAATATATATACACATACTAAAATAGTTATAAATGTTTGTATTACTGTTAGGTTATATAAAGTATTATTTACCAATCTAAGTCTTATTGGTGATTTTGGTTCTCTAATTATTTGCAGAAATACGTCGTCTTCTAAATTTTCTACCCACAGTGCTATATCTGCGCTGTTTAATGAATTTGGAAGAGTTATATTTCTTCTTTTCTGCTTTGCATCGTTTATTATTTTATCCCTATACGATTCTCTTTTATCTTTTTCAACCAGATTAATATCTTCGTTAATAGATGTTATTGCATTCATTGCTCTTGTTGCATATAATGGTTCTAGTTTATCTAAACTAAATGATGATGTTGTATATACAGCAATTGTAATTATCCCAGAAATTATTATGCCAAATATTAATGATAATATCCATTCATCGTATATTCTGATTAAGGAATAATTTGATGGAATAATACTAATTAATTTTATCAAAATATATCTTAGGGATAAGAAGGTTAAAAAAGTTACTATGGGGAAAACAATAACCATAAACAAGAATTGATTTGGTGCATATCCCCACAGACGCATGATGCCCTTGGTTTTATGTACATACCTTAATGAATATATTATCGGATATATTGTTGCTATATATGTTATGATTGTACAAAAGATAACCCAAGTCATGTTGTTCCTCTTTTTTTTATTGTTTAGCATTACATTTTTCTTTCTTCCGATCTATAGTATAAATACAAGTACAATGATGACAATGCTCCTAATAAATGCCATATTGCATGACCTTGATATATGCTATATGGAGAACATATTATCTTGGTGATATCTGTTATCCATATAGCAAATGCAATTGCCATAGAGGTTATTGCAATCTTTATATATCTTGTATTTATATATGAATCAGATTTTTTTATATATAGCGTTTCCATAGCAAGTCCTATTACTATTATTATTGCAAAGGCGTACCTCCTTAATTCAGGTATGAATACAAGAAGCAATGCTAATAATATATTCGATAAAACATATGCTATTAGCATTATTTTTATTTTGTTTATTTTTCTCGAAATAACATATATTATCATAAATGTCGCTATCAAATACATTCCAAAAACATCCATAAATTGACCTATAAATGTTAGTGATGCATGATAAAATGTACTACCTATTCCAATAATAATTAGTGCAATGCCGAAAAGTATAGGAAATCCTATATACTTAGTAATAAAATTTTTATTTTTATTTTCTAATCTATCAGTAAATCCGAATCTTATTACTATCAATCCAGATAGAACAAATGATAATGACGACCAAGTATTGACTGGTTGTCTAATAATGCTATCCCTAATCGATTCACAGAAACAACTGGATGGAAAACATGTAGCGCTTTTCCATCCATTCCATGTATAATCGATTGTGTTTATAAAGGCAAGCATAAGGCAGAAAAGAGAGAATGCAATCAATGGATACTTAATAAATTTCAATTTAAACACTATACTTACTCCTATTAAATTTGCATATATCAATTAGTATGATTGGAAGAAAGTTGGGTTTACTCTAAATAGCCCAACAATTGATTATCGTTTATTTGACTATAAAACCAGTCATTTGGAATGTCAACAGTAGGGGCTGACTTGTATACCATATCGGTACTCTAACTCCCCGCCATGATCGCTACGACCCACTGCCGCCCAATTAAGTCCACCATCTATCAAGATACTGGAACAATACAAAGGCCATGATTGATTACCCAAAGAATCAATCATGGCCTTCGGTTTTTATGGGCATTAATCCCCTGTCGGTCGGGGCACTGGGTCTAATATTGTCCGGGGGCTGGCGCTGCTGCTCACCGAAGCCGCGTTTTAATCCCCTGCTAGTCGGGGCGCTGGGTCTAACGCGAATGCGCCAATTGCGGCGTTAAAAGCGGAATGTTTTAATCCCCTGTCGGTCGGGGCGCTGGTTCTAACTGTACGCCAAGAAGCAGCAAAAAATCAAAAGTCCTTAGTGTTTTAATCCCCTGTCGGTCGGGGCGCTGGTTCTAACCCTTGTGTGTCCACTTTTTGTACCAAGCCTGCTCCTGTAGTGGCCTGCTGGCGGGATGTCGTGCCATTAGTTGCAACGAAAGCATTACCAGCATTATTATGGTCAACTTGATTCATTGGCTTGGCTGGTTGTGTCCACATCGCTATCATCTCATGCGCGTCAAGTGTTCGGCGCTGCCCACCAGCTCCTATTTTTATTTAATTCCAGTATCTTGCTCGATGCTGGAATAAGCGCACGCCGTGGCGGCTGATGTGGCTCCCACGGCGTGTATAGCGGTGCTGATCTGCTTGGCCAATGCTCCACGTCAAGCCGATCTTGCTGGCCTGCTGTATCCTGCTCGACCCGCTGCGCTTGCTTAAATGTGCCATGCACGGGCTGAATCACCAACCCTTTTTGTAATACAGCTTAATTGCTCGTGGCTGATCGGGCTATGGTGTATCACAAAAAGGGTCACTAAGCCGCACAATGCAGATGGCTTGTCGTGTGTGTTGCAATTAATTCCAGCATCTTGCTCAATAAAATTATTGAGGATCTCCAATATTCATTTCGGATAAAATTTGCGCCCAAAGCATACGATGATGCATCTGAACGTCAATATCTTCGTTTATCTGCTGGGTATAATATTCTATAAATATATCTGGATTTTCTAAGAGCCGAAGGTAATACCATAGTGTACGATTTAATCCATTTGGGATAACTTGGCATCCTGTTTGGGTTCGAATTTCATCACACACCTCTTGGATTTCAGAATGATTTTCGAGGGCGATGTATTGATCCTCAGTCGATAAAATATAATATCGGTCAACATTTTGTCCTCCAAACTTGCGTGTCAGCTCACGCAACATTGATGGCGTAATTTGATGTCCTGACTTTACTTCGACAGCTTCGTAAGGTGTTCCATCTTCCCTGTCAACTTGAATATCACCTATCCATCCCTTTTTATCATTTCCTGTATGTCTATTGGGAGACCGCAGAATCATCCCTGTATAACGTGTAACTTGTGGCATAAGAGCCTTATAAATGGCGTAGATGGCTAGTACTGGTAAACGGGATCGTCCGTTGCCAATTGCATCCTTGTGATATCTCAATACTGCTTGCCATATTTCTTCAATCGTGAGTCCTTGCGGTTGATTATATTCAAATACTGGCACTTTTCTATTTAGCCTGTCGAGTGCCAAAAGGAGAACGATAATGGGGAATGGATCAATGCCTTCTTCTTGTACGGCATGTATAATTCCAAGATACGATTCTTTTGTTCCCTTCCCCCTGCTATTAGCACTATGACCAAACGTGTGCGGCTCAGGCCTTTCCCAGTTCCTACCGCTTTCCATTCCACTTGTCGCACAATGGGTAAAGTTATATTTTTTTAGAAGGGGCGTTATATGAATTTGATCAACCGATCTATTAGAATAACCACCAACAAGTTTTTCCTGTGCCATTCGAATATCTTGTTTAGGATTAATAAGTTTTTGGAATAAACCTGTGAGTAAAATACTGTAAATATATTTGCTTTTATTAAGGTTATTAATTATAGTTTCAACTCCATCTTTTATCGTCTTTTGTGTTTCTATAATTAATCCATTTATATTGTCCTTCAATTTGTGATGTAAAGATTTATTATTATCTAAATGATATTTTATTTCATCATCGGGTTTTTCGGAATTATATATGATTTCGGCTTTTTGAATAGCTTTTGCAAAATGTATTTGATATTGGTTATCCATTAAATAGACTCCTTCCAAGAAACAGAAACCTGTTTATTAATATTTATAGTAAATGGGTAGCAACAACGAAAGTATCCTTTAGGGATATTAATATTAGTCTGATTGACACGTACATCAAAACGAAGAAGACGTAACTCCTGAATAACATCAATAGGATTACTAATATTTAATTCATAAAAGCCTGGAATATCAGATAATGCAGATATAGGTAGCAACTTAGAACAGGAATCAAATACACTAAACTTCTTTGCAAAGTTAATAAAAAAAGAAGGTTTTGTTGTTGTTATATTCATTTCTAAAGAAAAACTTGGATAAGGTTCGGTAAAATGTCCATACACATCCATCATGGTTTGATAACTAGAGCACAAATTAATAACATCCTCGATGGAATCCCACATAACGGGTATACCTTGATCTGAATCACAATATAGATTACACTCAATTTTGTTTATGCCATTACCGATATGCTCATAAAAAGATAATATGTATTGAACTTGATGATTTACACTAACAACTCCATTTTTAATCTCAAAAATGTTAATATTATATGTATTATCTTTTCTATCCTCAGAAATACGATACAAACAGCCTTTATCTATATTAACTTGATAATCATATTTAAATCTTTGCTTATTTGATAAATAATGAAAATAATGAGTATTAGATATATTGATACTAGGATATACATCATCAAAACTAAATAAACTTGATTGGCCTACGGGGGCAGATATTAATCGTTTAGATCTAGTTGCCCGGGCCTTCCGTGATTTTCGACTATCAAACGATAATTCTTCCTGTTCATCAATTAAATCTATACCCAAATTGAATCCAAAAATTTGTTGCTTTACAGCCTCGGCTAAACGCTCAGCAAATATAGGGGGAACAGAATTGCCAATTTGTTTCAAAATCGACCCAGTTCCTCCCACAAATTCGTAATCGTCTGGAAATGATTGGAGTCTTTTGAACTCATCCACCGTAAATTTACGATTCTCCCAATGGAAAGGGCCTGAATAAGCCCCTAATTTAGCAACAATCGTTCTTACGGGTTTCGATGGATCAGCCTTATAAAGAAAGTCTGAAAATCGCGATCTCCATGCAAATGAAGGAGTCGGATGACCCATCTCTTTGGTGAAATGAAGATAGTTACTCCCAGGAGGAACTTCCTTAAGTAAGTTTGAATACTTACCTTCAAATTTCAGCTCGGGCTGTTGTATTGCTTGGAGATCAAGTATAGCCTCCAGCGCTGTAACATGAGGAGCGCCAACTGCCGCATCAGGGCCATGTGTTGGCCTAGGGAATTTTATCCCGTTGTTTCCCTCGCGAGTACCAACCATTATCAAACGTTCCCTATGTTGAGGAACACCATAATCTGCGGTATCCAATACACGATATGAAATATTATATCCAATATCTCGAAATGCAGAAGTAATTCGTCTCCAATCTTCGCCCTTATGAGAGCTTAAAATACCTCGGACATTTTCAAATAAAAACCCATGTGGTTTAAAATAGCTAACCAAACGACAATAGTGCTCAAAGAGTTCACCACGCTCATCATAGGTTCCTGCTGCTCCTCCTGCCCTTCTACCAATTGCGGAAAAGCTTTGGCATGGGGGGCCTCCAATAATAAAATCTACAGGTTCTCGAGTAATATCCAAAGGATTAATTTTTGTGATATCTTGGTTGATAATTTTACAATCCCTCTCAAAATATTGGCCAATATTTTTTTCCAATGTCTTACAGGCAAGATTATCAATCTCAACACATGCCAATATATGAAAACCAGCACGGTGAAATCCAATATCTAATCCGCCGCCACCAGAAAAAAGAGAAATCGTTCGAATAGGGTTAACGCTATTTATCATTATTCCAATCCACCACTATTTGCCAGCAAGGCTAGCATTATATACATTATTCAAGACGGCGAGTACAGCGCACAACAGGGGCATAGCGGAACAATCACCATATACAAATCATAGAAGGCATGCTACGTTTTTTACAATATCACTTAACTATACTTGAATAATCGCACCATGGTGGATCACAAAAAGGGTTACTAAGCCACGTAATGCAGCTGACTTGGCAGGGATTTTGCAATTAAGTCCAGTATCTTGCTCGATGGTGGAATAAAAAAGCATACCGATTGTAGAGTGGGTTGGTGTCGTAGCAATACGGGCATTGGGCGGATTCGTCGAGGGGATGGTTTTTTTCTTTTGTGGGGAAGGGGGTTTGGGGGAAACGTTCCTTTTGGAAAGCCAAAAGGGAAGTGTTTCCCCCAATACGGGCTAGTAGCGCTTGAAGATGCGGGCATAGAAGCCCGATTCACGCAGCAGCTCATCAGGAATATTGAGCATGAGATCAATCACATAATGCGTCGGATCTTTCTCAAGCAGAATGTTCATTAAGTCAATCAGGAAGGGATATAACTCCAAATACACTGCCGTGTTGCCAACAACATGCTTCGCTTCGGTTTGTACCACTGGTGGGGCCAGCTCGGCGGCGTGCGTAGTGACCATGAATAGCTCCTTGCAGCGCTTGTTAAGAACAAAACGCCGCGATTAGCGGCATGGTGCAGGCATGTTGCGGGGATGTGCTATGATCGGCCTGCACCAGTGCCTCGAACACTGGTGCAATTGGCGCGGCTGGGGTGGACTAGACCCTAGCCGCGTTGTAACATCATGTACATTGCGTGATCATCATAGCAGTATGGCCATGGCTCGTCAATCAATGGGGATAGCTTGCGCCGTACCCATGCTCCTGATAGGTCAACAGCCGATCAATCCGCAATTCCGTATAGGGGTGAACCATCCCATGAAAATAGGGAATTGCCATATCAAACGGTTGGGCGTATACCTCCAAAAATTCCGCTAATACATCGGCTTGGCCAAGCTGGGCGGCGTAGCGATCTGCATCGTACTCCCGCGCCCGCCAATACCGCACCCACAGCGGGGTCATTGCCCAAATACCAACCCCACCGCCCATAAACGACAAGAGCAGAATCAACCATGAGCGGATACATCCGGCTTGCTTGCGGGCGTGACTGGCAACCAGCGGATCGGCGCTGTATATCTCGCCTGCAAGGCCATACGAAAATGCCCGAAACAGGGGGACAACCAGCCGATTTAAGCCTAAAACAAACCTGCCATCGCTGCTGTTGAGGTGGCCTAGCTCGTGGCCAACAATCGCCGCTAGGTACGGGCTTGCAAAGAGATTATGGGCAAGATACAACGTTTGGCCAATGACAAACGCGCTTGGCACGGGAACATCAAGGGCATACACCCATTTTGGGGCGTTGGTGGTGGACGGCAACTGGGCAAGCGCTTGATTAAGCGCATCCCGTTCGCGCTGGCTCAGGATACGTGCGCCAAGCTGGCGGCGGGTCGCAAAACCGCCACCGGGCAAACCTACCACATTCAACACTGACCACATCAGCGGGCCATAGCCAACAATGAGCGCTAACCAATGGCTGGTTGGGTCGCTCAACACGAGGCTAAAACAGGCAAACATCACCCGCCAACGCACCCATGCGCTGGCGGTTTCAATCGCGACGGTCACACCATAGAACAGATAACCCATAAAGCGGGGCATGCTGGCTCCTCTCTCCCTAAATAAAGTCATCCGCTCCATCGGCTTGGTTTGGGGCATTGCTGGGCGTAGCGGCCTTCGTAGGCGCTCCATGGGCAAGCGCTGGCGTTGGCTCCGTCCGTGCTGGCGCAAGCGGGCGAGCTGCGGCGGCGGCGTGGGGAACAGCAGGGCTAGCACGCCGAACCAGCACAGGCGCGTTGGGGTTGTTCGCGCTCATCCATTGCAGCGCTAAATCAAGGTGGGTTGTGCCGATCTTGTTCCAATCGAGCACTGGCGCTTGCTGCACCTTGATATGAGCAACACGGCCACGATTGATAATGTAGGCTCCTCCAAGCGGCAACTGGGCTACTTTGGTGGGGTCAATCACCGATTTATCAACATACCGCGCGATCCCGTTGGGGTTCGGTTTGGTATCCATGTGGCGGCTGACATCGAGCACGGGCTGCATCCCCCCCAACGCGGCCACCTCGCGCGGATCATTCATCCGCTGGAGATAAATTGTCACATTGCCTAAAATCCGCTTCTGGAGTCGATCATCCCCTAACGCGGCGGTCGTTTGCGACGCAAGAATCACAATCCCCCCGTGCGATCGGACCAGCTCCATGAGATTCACCACGTTTTCCGAGCCAAACGCGCTAAACTCATCGAAAAACACCACAGTACGGCGGTTGCGCTGCTTGCGCGTCGCAAAATAGTGCTTTAAATCCTCGATCAAAAAGCGGGCGATAGCATCAACATCGCGGCTGGCCTCAAGCACGGGTAGGCCAAAGTAGGCCGCGCGGACATCCTCAAACGCCCAGCCTGCACCGCTAATCGTGCTAAATTTCCGTGCCACGTTGTTAAAGCGCATCACCACGCTATTGGCATCCTGTCGCTTGATGCGCTGGATGGATTGCAAGCTGGTGGGATCGTTGGCGTAATACTGCAATAAATAGTCATAATCGAGGCGCTGCGCTACTTCGTCGAACGTGCGCGGCAAGCCATCACCCGCATTCATCCCTAACCATACATATTCTTCGGTTAGCTCGGCGTAGTAGGCGCTGGCTCCCTCGGTGCCAAGCACGGGAATCGTCAAGAGCCGATTATGCACGCTGCGGGCATCACCACGAAAGCCATTAAAGGGGCTATCGGGGTACATTTTGCAGGTTCGGCCATACTCGGCCATTAATCCGGCAAAATAAAATTTCAGATCGGCGGTCGGCTTGGGGTCGATGAAAAAGATGTCATAGTCGGTTTGGCTAGCAAAAATCGCCGCTAACCGTTTCAAGGTTTCGGTTTTGCCTGCACCACTCCCCCCAAGCACCAACCCATGCAAATTCGCGCTGCTCGCTCCTGTGCGAAGGTAGAGCTTTTGGCCTTTGCGCTCAAAGTCGGCTGGCTCGGTTCCCATACTCACAATCGCGCCTAAAGCAGCATTGTCAACACCTTTTTTCAGCGCCTTCTCGGCACCTTTCCACAGTTTCCGCTCCTGTGCTGCCACTTTGTCAGCTTGGGCCTGCTCGGCCTCGTCGAGCTTCTCCTGAATACTCTTAGGCCGAACAACGTCCCACATAATCGCCGCAGCGGGCGCAAGTGGCCATGTGAAACCCCAAAATGCCAGCACATGATCCCACGTATACGACCATGCCCCTCTGTGCTAACATGAGTGAGACAGATCTGGGATTATGATCTTAAGTCGAGGGCCGCAAGGAGTTCCCATGGCCAGCAAAAAACCAACGTCCGACGAGACCACCCATGACCCCGAAGTGCGGCCCAAAGCTGCCCGCACCCACTGGAGTGCCCGCGACCGCCTGCGCATTCTGGCCGCTGCCGATGCGTGCGCCCCCGGCGAACTTGGTGCCTTGATGCGCCGCGAGGGGATTTACTCCTCGCACCTCGCTCGCTGGCGACGACAACGGGCCGAGGGCGAACTGGCCGCACTCACCCCCAAACGCAAAGCCGCACCCACGCCCGAAGCCCAGCGCCAGACCGCCGAACTCGCCCGCCTCCGCCGCGAAAATCAGCGGCTCCAGGCCAAACTGGCCCAAGCCGAGGTGATCATCGATGTTCAAAAAAAGCTTGCAACCCTGTTGGGGATCACGCTCCCAGCGCCGCCGACCGACGCACAGGATTAATCACGGCGGTGGCCGATCTGGCTCCGACCATGGGCATTGCCGCCGCCTGTCGGGCACTCGGTGTCCCGCGCAGCGCCGTCTATCGAGCTGCCCAGCCCGCTCCCACAGCGGTTCCGCGTCGTCGTCCTGCGCGTGCGCTCATGCCCAATGAGGTCGCCCACATTCGCGCGGTGCTCAACAGTGATCGCTTTGCCGACTGCACGCCACGCCAGATTTACGCCACCTTGCTCGACGAGGGAACCTATCTGTGCCATTGGCGCACAATGTACCGGATTCTGGCCGCCCATCGCGAAGTCCGGGAACGCCGCAACCAACTGCGCCACCCGACCTATGCCGCGCCGGAATTGTTGGCCACGAAGCCAAACCAGCTCTGGAGTTGGGATATCACCAAGTTCAAAGGCCCAACCACCTGGTCATACTTCTATGCGTATGTGATTCTGGATGTCTTCAGCCGCTGCATTGTGGGCTGGATGGTGATGGAGCGCGAATCGGCGGTCTTGGCCGAGCAGTGTATCGCCGACACGTATCACCGTGAGGGCATTCAGCCGAACCAACTCACGCTGCACGCCGACAATGGCAGTGCCATGACCGCCAAACCCGTGGCCCAATTATTGGCCGATTTGGGGGTGACCAAAACCCATAGCCGACCACACGTCTCGAACGACAACCCGTACTCGGAAGCCCAGTTCAAGACCACCAAATATCGGCCTGATTTTCCGGATCGGTTTGGGAGTCTCATGGATGCGCGGGCGTGGATGCGGGCGTTTGTGCAGTGGTACAACCACGAGCACTGTCACAGCGGGATTGGCTTGCTGCCGCCAGCGGTGGTGCATCGTGGGCAGGCCAACGCGATGACGACGGCGCGGCAGCAGGTGCTGGCGACGGCCTATGCGGCCCACCCCGAACGCTTTGTGCGGGGAACACCGCGCCCACCGCGTGTTCCGGAAGCCGTGTGGATTAACCGCCCAGTCGGGCCAAGTGATCCGTCGATCGCGGTGGCATTGCGCGAATAATCCTTCTTTAATAGTCCGTTTGCTCCGTTGTCATCTGTTTCACCGTGCTTGACACATTCCGTGCTTTCATCCGGCGATGCCGATCAAATGCCTTAAATTCCGCTTTAAACGGCTCCACATATACCAAGACAAACAACGCAAGCCCGATTAACGCCAAGCTCCCTGCTAAGGCTTTCCGCTCCTTCACAAGCTTGATACATCCCAACATCAGTACGGCGGCGGGTAGGGCAAAAAAGGCTAGTACAACGGCGGCTGCAAAGAATCCAAAAATCAACCCACCTACGCCGTCTGTTCGTCCCTCGGTTTTTTCACTCATTGCTCACCTCGTGGTATGTCATAAATCCGAATATGCGCCGCTAAATCGGCGCGGCTGCTCACAATCGCCTCTAAATGCGGCTTGATCGTCGGGGTCGTAAAGTAGGCAACTTTCAGCTTTTGCGTGTGGACCAGGTGCAACATGATTTGGGTTGTACGCTCGGTTCCCTTGTAGCTCCGTTCGACCTCGACGGCGGTTGGCACTGCATCGGCGGCAATCTGCCATAACCCATCCGCTAAATGGTGCGCCTTCGGCGGCTCTAGTCCCTTCTCGCGGGCCGCTCGCTGCCGCTGCGCTTGCTCCTTCAATAACTGCCGCTCGCTTGTCCATATGCCATTGGGGCGGCTCGCCTCCAACGACAAGCGCACGGCATTAACTGCGCGGATATGCTCAATTTTTGCCAGCGTTGGCTCCCATGGCCGATAGTCGATCCCCATGTCGTCTAATCCGCGCCGTGTCACCCATACCAGTGGCCGCTCCCGCACAATCAGCACCCGACCCTCGGCCCATCCTGCTTTCTTCCATCGCTGCATTAACCGTCGTGCGGCATGCTCGGTCGCGCCGATCAACTCCGCTAATTGATCGATCGGGATCGCGTATTGTTCCGCAATCCATCGCAAGAGCTGCATGTCTCGCTCGGTCGCGCGGATCGTCCCTGCATCACTGCGCGGCATGAAACTCCTTTCGTGGTGTCCTCCGCGCGTCGGGGGATCACCCTATTAAAGAAAATAGCGCGTAGCGCATCCGTATTCTGGGCGCACGGCAAAGGCGTAAGTGGCCCCCGTTATGGCACGATCTGGCGGTCTCCACCACACCCGATTAACTGCCCTGCCCCATGGATTTCGTGCCACGTCGCCGCGCCCGCTTGCTCCAACGTTGCGAGGAGCTACTGCACCACAGCAACCAAGCAAGTCACGAAGTGACCTGTCGTCAGACAGCCCGTAGGGTTGCGCTGCCCATAAGAACGATCCCGTTAAGCCGTGTATTTTTTCCCGTAGGGTGGGCGTAGCCCATATCACGAAGTGATGAAAAAATAGGCAGGGTCGTTCGTTGGGGTTCGGAGTAAGCGGGCGCGGCGTAGCCGTGCCGTGCGCCACCAGGGGCGCATACCGTTTGAATATCCCTTGGCGCAAGCGATAGCGCAGCGGGGCTTTAGCCCTTTACCAAGGGATATTCAAACGGTTGGGTTGTAGCAAAAATATCGCGAATACATACGCACATGCCAATTAAACCCATCACAAAACCCCTATCAAGTTACCGCGAGACTATCATAGCATATTCTATAAGGTTCTTGCGAGGAGTTTATCGCGGCGGGTTGACGGCTGCGGGGTCGAATTGGTCGCGGCTCGCTGCTCTAATTCGGCTAAACGCTCCTTCGCTCGCTTGTACTCCTGCCACAAGCGACCGCTGTTTTTTGCCGCGAATGCTTGACGGCGCAGGTCGGTTAATGCCTGGCGAGCTGCCGCCAAATCATGCGGGGTTTCGGCCAAATCGGCAGCGGTGCGGATCGCTTTGCGTGGGCGAACAAACCGCAAGGATTCAATACTCACTTGGCCAAGTGGCTCACTCGATGATTGGCCAATGAATGGGGTTGTCGGTTGGATGGTTGGATGGTTGGCTGGCTGGTTGACTGGCTGGATCGTTGTTCCAAGCGCTGTCAACACATCCGCTAGGTTGCTTGCGGGTGTCCACCAGCTTGGCGGGGCGAGTATGCCACACTGCCAAAAAAGATCAGACGGCATGGCATCCCCAAGCTGCTTGTACAACCATTCCCAAAAATCAAAGCGTTGGGTTTGGGCGATCTCCCGTTCCGCTGCCCATACAAGGTCAAAAATGATATTAAAGTCATAGTGGTTTGCGCTGCACCAGTGCCGCAACGCTCCCCGATCATAGGCGCTGCGGGCTGCACTCAGCTCCTCGGCAGTCAAACGCACGGGTTCAAACGGGGCGGGGTTGAGATCACTATTAAAGAAAAAAGGTTTTGTGGTGTCTGTTACGTCAACCTGCACGATTGCTGTTTTTTCTTCTTTAATAGTCTCTATTAAAGGGTTTGAAGGTTTTTCCAATTCGGGCACGATTGCGGCGGGCTGGGGCGGCTCGTAGCGCATATTGAGTACGCCCCGCGCGGCGTTGATGGCCTCGTGGTAGTTTCCGCCGTGCTGGATGGTCTGAAAGAGGCTAAACGCGGTGTAGGGTCGGCCTTGGTTGTGATACTGGCAGGCTGGCGCATTGAAATAGGCATGCTTGCCCTCGCGATCAACCCCAATACTGGCAGTTTTGTCGCCGTTGTGGTGGTTTCCACATGAGCAATGATAATTCCGGCATCCTCGCCGCCGATAACCTGCCCAATTGAACACTTCATGCACGCCGTAGGTTTCGTTGAATGTCCGTACAACGTCCTGATGCGATCCGGTGCTGATTGGGGCGCTGCGGCGTGATTGGGTGGCCTGTGGCGCATCCTGTCGCGTCTCGGCGGGGGTATGGTGGCTGAATATGGTGGCACTGGTTGGTTCGTAGTCCGCTGCGGCCAAAAGCTCTAAGCCATGGTCGGGGCTGGCGAGTGGGTGCGGTGGCTGGTTGGCCTGTATGAGCGTCCCGTAGGCGTGGCCGTGGGGGGTGCGGCGGTGGTGGCCAAAGGGAAACATCGACTTGCCAAGGATTTCACTGGTACTGTAGCCCGTGTGCTTAAGCAGCGCGGCAAGCGTTCGGCGGGCGGCGGTGGTGCTGATCGGGCTATCCAGTGGGATAAATAAATGGCTGCCGTTATGGCGCTCGCTGCCGTCGCTCTCGATGCTGCGGCGGGCTATAGCAAAACTATTGATTCCCTTTGCTGCAAGGGCGTTAACAGCGGCTTGGGCGGCTTCAATCCC
>NZ_BAABRU010000050.1 GCF_039545135.1 Herpetosiphon gulosus
CGCCACCCGTGCCAACGGCGGCGTGGATCAACCCGCCGCTCGGCGTGGCTGCGCAGGTAGACGACCCGGCGCGGCTGAAACGGAATTCCTGATCGTCACCCGTCTCAAAAATATTGACACGTTCCGCATGGAAAGACTGGTTAGCATTGTTGGAACACCATGAGGTAACCATCGAGCCTGGGCTGAGCGCCGCAGAAGTCCGCGCGATAGAGGCCGACTATGCGTTTCGGTTTCCGCCAGACCTGCGTGCGTTTCTGATGACGGGGCTGCCGATCGCGTTCACGTGTTACTCGCGGGATAGAACCGAATCGTCCGAGCCCCCGTTTATTGACTGGCGGCGCTGGAGCCACGAGGAGATTCTGACGCATATGGCGTGGCCGCTGGGCGGCATCTGCTTTGATATTGAGCGCAATGGTTTTTGGCTTGATGCTTGGGGGGAACGGCCTGCCGAGCTTGCATCGGCCCTTGAGCGGGCACGCCAGGCGGTTGCGGCGGCCCCGCGCTTGATTCCACTCTTTGGGTGGCATCGCTTTTTTCCTGCAACACCCCAATGAACCCGACAATCCGGTGTTTTCCGTCAGTCAAACAGACATTATTTACTATGGCCGAACGGTGGCTGAGTATTTGGATGCTGAGTTTATTAGCCACGCATATCGTTTCCCATCGACGTATCCTGAGCCGGTTAAATACATTCCGTTCTGGTCGGATCTCGCGGGGTAGGCTTGATAAGCAAACTCTTGGAGCAATGGGTATGCAGGTTACACAACGACGCATCATCATGCTTGGCGTAATTGTGCTGGGTGGCATTCTATCGCGGCTCGTGTCCACGGGCTTCGTGGTGTTTGACCACTATCTTGGCGACGCGCTCTATGCCGCGATGCTGTTTGTACTGCTGTTGCTGTTCGCTCCGATGCGTTCCCGCTCCACGGCGGCGCTTCTCGCCTTCGTGATCGTGGTACTGATTGAGGTCTTTCAACTGACGGGCATTCCACTCCAGCTGCGCGGTGCTGACCATGGCCTGCTCCGACTTCTGGCGGTGCTGTTGGGAACGACCTTCAATGGTTGGGATATCGTCAGTTATGCGGTTGGCATTCTCGTCATGTTTGGGTTTGACTGGCGTGTGGTATCGATAACAAAGCGTGAAGTGTGAGTGTGACAAGATCGCCAGACGAGCGTCTTTTCGAGAACAACACGTTTCGATCAAATTGCCGCACAGCAGCCGTGTGGCAATTTGATCGAAACGTGTATTAAGCGTAATGAAAACCGAACCGTCGTTGGGAAGAGGTACCCTAGGTGGTTAGAGGAACTTGCTTCCCAGCGTACCTATCAACAGCTAGTTTGCGCTACCAGGCTGCTGCTTTGGTTCTCCATGGTAGCATGACTCGCGCTTCGGATCTCGACAATCGCCAACCAACGGGAGAAGCTCTTGGTACATCCGATATGATAACGTTTCTATCCGTGCCCGCTCTATGCCGCCATAGCTCACCACAAGGTCGGCAGTAACCCAGTTACAGCCTTTGACGACGCTGATCGAGCATGAAGCCCAGCTTTCCAGTTCGATCGTCAGATAGGCACCTTTTGGATTACTTGCGCCCCATTTCAGGAACTTATCGATCTCAGCATTCAACCATGCGAGGACTTCGAGTCGTTCCCATGCATTGTCCTTGTTCATGGTCGTAATGAACTCTAAGAATTTACCCAGCGCCTTAGCGTACCACGGTGATCGTGCCAGGATGATGTTGATACCCTTCATGAGGTCTTCAGTGTTTTTTGCATTCTTATAGGCCTCAAGCAACTCAGGCATCATTTGCGTCAAGGCACTGTTGAGTTCGCGTGCCTCTTCGTAGCTCAGGGTAACGTGGCCGCTCGGATCGGTGAAACGCAACGGATTATTGGTTGCATAGCTGAACCGATTAAGATTCTGGGGATCTGTAGGCCCCCAGGGTGGTGTTGCCTGCTGACGTTGCTGGCTGCCCATCTGGAACCAAAACCCGCGTTGATTCTCATCGGCAAGGGTTGCTGCGAAGGCAGCCTCATGGAAATCCACCGTTAATGCGCGGTGTGAGGTAGTTGGTACAAGGCTATCGGCGCTGATAAAGCGGGCCAGTACTGGATCAAAGTAGCGTGCATTGTAGAACAACAGCCCAGTACTAGCATCTTTGCGCTGGCCAGTAAAGTTGAATTCGGTGGTCGTGATCCCGCCGCTGCGAACTGCTCCCCATGGATCGAAGCTTTGGGTCTGACCGATTGCGCCTAGTGTGCCGCTATTGCCGCTGGTCGTAGCACTGATTGATCCAAGGTGATCCGCATGCAGATATACCAAACTGCCACTATTCACTGGTGTTGGGTTGCCAGTTGTCGAACGTACCGCAATCGTATCGTAGTTTGAAATGACCTCATTGCCTCGATATTCAACGATGCCGCCAATATAGGTCGTTGTGGTTGTCACCCCACCGCTTAGCGTGGTTTTTTTGACTCGGGTGTTATTTCCATCATAGAGATAGGTTTCCGAGACACCGCCGCTGGTAATTTGGGTCGGCTGATTTTCTGCATTCCATGTATAGGTGCGGCCTGCGCCTGCTAGCAAATTGCCATTTGCATCATAGGAGTAGGCGGTTCCGCCAGTATTGGTGACTGCGTGCGGTTTAGAGGATGTATAACTATAGGCAGTGCCGGCCTTCATGGTCAGGTTGCCAATCAGGTCATAGCTATAGCTTTGATTGAACATGCTTTTAGTCAGACATGAGACCCCATTCGATACACATGCGCTAACGAGGCGGTTTCGATGGTCATAGCGATAAAGCAACGTTTCATTGGCGTTGAAATTCTTAACGGTTTGCACATTGCCAGCAAGATCGTAGAGATATTCCTGATGCAGGACATTTCCTGCTGACCCATTAGCGGCAAGCTCCTGCAGGCGTTGCGAAATTGGATTATAAACTGAGGTCGTCGTGACACCATTGCCATAGGACTGGGTGAGAGGTTGGCCCAAAGCATCATAGCTGGCCCCAGTCTGATAGGTTATGCCAAGGCTACTCGAAACCGCTTGTTTTTGCCCTGCCATGGTATAGCCATAGTTAAGCACTTCGCCAGTAGGATAGGTCATGGTGGTCAGTTTTCCGTCGGCTCGATAGGTGCGTTCTGTGACATAGGTTATCGGCGAACCTACCACAGTTTGGGCCTCGCGAGCAACCTGTCCACGTGAAGTATAGCCCCACTCGTGGGTTCCAGATGCATCGATCATTCCCGTGCGCAGCCCTTTGCCATAGGTGTGGGTAGGCGCGTCAGTCTGATCGTAGATGTAATTTACGTCACCGCTCGTTCCAGGAAGATCCTTTGCCGTAAGCCGGTTTAGGGTGTCGTAGGTAAAGTTAATGGTCTGGTTTTTGGCATCAGTTTGGCTGACGAGGTTCCCAGCAGTATCATACGCATACATCCAACTGCCCATATCCGGGTCACTCATCATCGTTTTGCGCCCTAGACTGTCATAGGTCAATGTGGTTGTATTGCCTTGGGCATCAATTACCTGGGCTAAGAGATCAAGCGTTGTATAGTTGTAAGTAGTTGTCGCGTAGGTGGCAAATGCGCCTTCCGTACCGCTACTATTGCCACTGTATTCAATTACGCGGAGCAAGCGCCCGAGGCTATCGCTTTCGCGCCGTGTTTTATGGCCGTTCGGATCGGTTATGGTGGTAGCGCTACCGCCATCGCTCCACCAATAACGCGTCTGCGTAGTCGCCCCATTGGGGGTTACGGTATCGAGCGGACGGCTAAGCGCGTCATAGGTAGTCGTCGTCCATTGAATACCACTGTTGGATACCGGTGTATACTGCGTTAATGTGGATGCAGTTGCACCGACAAAACGCGGCTGGGATTGTGCTATAAGCTGATTTTGGGCATTGTAACGCAGATCCACAACAACAGCTTGGGTATCATCAATACTTTCGTTCTTCGTCTGAATCTTTCGTCCGATCCCATCATAGAACTGACTTTGAGTTTGTACTGCGCCACTCACACCGCTGAGCTGACGCTGATGGATCGTGTAGCGTAGTGGTATTTCTGTGTCGCCGTAGTCAGCATGGAGAGTCGGAAGTGTCGATGTGTCTCCTGGCTTGATGAGCTTGACCATACGCCCAAATTGATCGTATTCAGCAGCAGTCACTTGGCCGTTCACATCAGTCACAGAGGTCATCGTTCCCATGTGGAAATCGTAGCCTGCGAGCTCTGTCAACGTCAACCCATTCACTGTCGGCTGGGCGACTTGAATCGGGAACGCGTGAAAGACCGTGTCGTAGCCTGTGGTGATCGTTGCGCTAGCACTGCCATTGCCTGGTACGCTATAGATGGTTGTACTTCCATTATAGAGTCGGGTACCAGGGTTCTTATAGGTCGTAATCGCCGTTTGATTGCCATAGCTATCATAGCTATAACTCACATCGACGCTCTGGAGCGTTAATCCTGTTGTGCTACTGATCCCACTCGGTATATCGAAATATTTACGGGTCATGGTCAACAACCCACGACTCCCCAACGTATGATTGCTCGTTGCACCATCGTACATAAAACTGCTGAGAGCCATAATAGCGCCAGCCCCATTTCGGACTGTTTCTTGGATTCGTTGGCCCACCAGATATGCTGTGGTGGTGTTGATGGCGTAGAGTGTATCGGTCCGACGATAGAGTGCACCCGTTGTATCGTATTCCTCGACACGGGTAAGATTGCCATACTGGGTACCGCCTTGACTCGCCGGATCATAGCTATAAACCGTGCGTTGTACATTAGGCGTTGCATTGCCTTCCCACGTTTTAGCCTGTGTTTCACGTTCGTAGTTAAATGAGCGCCATAGACCTGTTAATGGAGTTGCGCTATAGGTATAGAATTCGACCGCGTAGGTGCGCAGCGTTTCGCGCAGGAGTTTGTTCGTGCCTTGGCGGGTAACGGTACGATATTCTTTCCCCTTCAGGATTTCGCGATCCCGTAATTGAAGAAAACAGGGGTCGCTGGTCAGCGCAGCGCCAGTCGCAACAGGATTACAATTCACATCGCCTTGGTAAAAATAGTGGTCGGTCTGATGTCCTGACGGATCGGTCTCAACCACAAGACTATGGCCACGAAATTCACTCGCGGCCTTGCGTAGCAACCACGCACTGTTATTTTGGCCAACACTGCTATAGGTATTGTAGTAAAGGGTAGCCGAATTGGCATAGGCTTGGGTTGCTCCCGGCGTTGGATCAAGGAGTGATCCTAAGGAGTTCAAGGCAGGGTTGCTATAGCTATATGACCAGCTATCGTTGTTGCCTTGGCCGTCAGACGTGGTTTTACTGGTAACGCGGCGATAATTTGCCAACCAGCTATTGCCTGTAACCATCCCCAGGTTTTCGTAAGCGAAATGGGTTGTACCACCTTGCCCATTATTGACGGTCGTCAGACGATTCCAATCGCCGTGAGGGTATTGCGCCGTGCCACGAGTAGTACCATAACTGAACGTCATCGGTGGCAAGACGGTCATACCATCCTTGGCAACCCGTTGAATGCTTTTCAAGGTCAGTTTTGGATAGGCGGTGTTGCCTGTGTACGTTCCATTCGTGGTAACGGTGTTGTCCGAGAGCAGGCTATAGTCATAGGCAAGGGTATATTGACGCATCAGCTCCCATGTACCAGCAGGCATACTCAAGATGCGCAGCGCATCTAAACGCCGCGTTTGGCGCGGGTGGCCGTTGACACCGCCATACTGATTTGTTGCTCCGTCAAAGGCGGTATCATTGGCGCGGACTGAGGAGATAAACTCAACCTTGTAGCGATCAACCGCACCCGTGATGCTATTGCCACCCCAGCTTATCGTGGTAGGCCAACTGTCACGATCGACGGTACCTTGAACCTGAAAACATGTTTGTGGTCGGGTTTGCGCATCGCGCCCGTAGCCATAGGTAATTGTATTGCCATGAACATCGATAATTCGGCTCAAATTCCACTTATAGGCTTCCATGGATGCATAGTCGCCAGAACCACCCATGCAGTCTTCAAATCCCCACCACAGATCCTCACTAAATTCATAACGTGTACCATCTTTTGTCCAGATCTGCCAAAGATACCGTTTGTACGGGGTTGTACCACGGAAGCCACCGCGGGTTGTTGTCGAATTACCCGCTTCAATAACGCTAATCTTATTGAATGCTTCATTGGTCGGCATCCACTCCCAATCCGCTGGGCGTTCAGGTGATGGATTGGCAACAAGGGCTGCGCCACGAACAAGGTCAAACGACTGACCATTGATGACCAATGAATAATAGCGCACGGTCGTTGATCCGCCAGTGGCGATGGTGTTTGCCGCAACTGAGCCCGTATCTAGGCTCCAGCCACTGCCGATCCAGCCAGCCTGCTGTTTCGGACGCAAGCCACCTTTTCCATCGGCTGACGAGCTGCTGTAGCTCAAGCTTAGTTGTGGCTTGATCCCAGCGGGGCCGCTGGGAAGGTCAATAGGCAGGTTGAAATTGACTCCCCCACTAAAAAGCCCGACCTGCCACCCCTGCAGCGATGGAATAAATGCTTCTGAGGGTGCAGATCCGTCTCCCAATTCAAAGGTGCTCGCGCGGTTAACAGATGCCCGTACAGTATGTGTCTCTGGATCGACGATGGTTGGCTGTGGTATCCAGCGTTGCGCTTGGTCGTCAAACCAGAAGAGGGTCAGATCGGCCTCGCTCATTCCCAATGCATCCAATTGCTCGGTCGTATATCCGATGCTCATGGTTACTGGTTGAGCAAACTGGTGCACGATAGCCCCTTGCATATCGGTTGCATGGAGTGCGAATGCGCCAAAGCCCCGTCGCATTCCGGGGTTTGTGCGCGATCCAGCCTGTTTGCGGTCGCGGAGTGGCACATAGGTAACCTTGAGGGGTTGGATGTTTAATTCTGCCGGAAATGTGACGCTGATCCGATCCTGTTGATTGATCAGGGTCGCAGGTTGGTTACGAACAACATCAGCACTGCTGGTGGTAGTCTGGAGAGGAGTTACCAGTGCGCCTCCTACCCCTCGTATTGGCTGCCCAAGCTCATGGGCGGTAACCTGAGGACGCACGACAAGGGCGGCACCCGGTGGGAGCGTTGTAATCCGCACACGGGCAGTAAATTGATGCTGAGCCTTCCCGTCGAGACGGTTCAGTTTCCAGTGCCAACCGCGTTGCGCGATTTCATTGCTGCGTTGGTCAATGGGTGTGGCACCTTGCGGGAAGGGCAACTCTACAACGAGGTTGGTGGCTCCGTAGGGTGCTGTATTAGCAATCGTTAGCTGGATCGTTGCCTCATCGCCGACCGTAAGTGGGTTTGGCGAGACATCAATAGTTATTCCTAGTCCCGGTTGTCTGGTTTCGGCCAGCGGAGCCTTGGTTACCCCTACGCTGGCTTCTGGCTCCGGGCGCGTCGGGCTATGGTGGAGGCTTTGCTTCTGGGTTGCTCCCGCGTGATACGGCAGCAGCGACCAGACGAAGACGAGCAACAGAGACATTGGAAGAAACTTCTTTAAGGGTTGCATCATAAGGTATCCTTTTATATGAGACACTGCCACAAATGAAATCTGAATGATCGACAACTCCCTTCTTGTGAATCGATGACTGAATGATGCAGCGTTGCACCATACCATTGGGAATAAACCTGATCCGCGCCAGCCGTGTCGAATGGTTTGTGACAAAGTATAGGGAGTGAAATGGGCGTTGTAGTCCGAAATGTGTCCGATTTTGTGGCAAGGTTGGCTGGGTAGATCAAGGAGAATCGAGCATGAAATTGGATGCATTATTGAAAAACGGGAGATGTCTGTGAGAGTACAATGGGATGTGGATGCGGTGCAGAAATTGCTTCTTTCACCGCATAAACTGATAGGGACAGAACCATGGGGATCATGGATTCGCGACCAAGGTGGCCTGGAATGCATCTATGCCCGCATGCGAACACTCCCCCTTAAGGATTTACATGCGCAGGTGCTTGAAGTCCTGCTCAACCAGCCCGGAGCCTCCGTCACGTTGTATCAGACCCAACTAGGATTGGAACGGAGCGCGTACCATAGCCGCAAAAAGCAGCTGTTGCTGCATTTGAGCCAATTCCTAAACACGTGGGAGTCAAAGACTCCGACATCTCGTTCGGAAAAACCCTCGCTACCAATACCGATGACCTCGCTCATTGGCCGAACCAATGAGGTTGCATCGGTGATACGCCTTCTCCACGAGCCATCCATCCGGCTGTTGACTCTCGTTGGGACGGGTGGTGTCGGGAAGACGCGCTTAGCATTACAGGTTGCTAGCGAGTTGCAACACGAGTTTCCTGATGGGGTGCATTTTGTGGCCTTAGGCGGTCTCTTTGATGCAACGTTGTTTCCATCACTCCTCGCCCAGCACTTCGCCATTAAGGAAGCTACTACCTCGATTGTTGAGGCACTGAAAGGGTATTTGCGAACCAAACATCTGTTGATCGTCTTGGATAATTTTGAGCAACTGAGTGATGCGGCACTCTTGTTGGGAGAAATCCTTGATGCCGCACCAGCACTCAAGTTCCTCGTGACCAGTCGGCGACGGCTTAATCTGTACGGCGAACAACAGTATCCTGTGCCAATGCTGCCTATCCCAGATGCGCAGATCGATCTCAGACCTGAAACACTGCAAGCATATGATGCTATCCGTTTGTTTTGCGCACGTGCACAGGCTGTAGACCCGCATTGGCGGCTCGATGTGGCCAATTCCGCCGCTGTTGTGGCAATTTGTACCCGTTTAGATGGGTTGCCGCTGGCGCTAGAATTGGCAGCGGCACGGATTGCACTCTTCCCCGTGGAAACGATCAGAGCACGCTTGGATGCACGTTTTGAGTTGCTCACTGATGGAGCGATCAATAGTCCCTTCCGGCAACGCACGTTAAAGGCCTTGCTTGATTGGAGTTTTGAGTTACTTAACCAGCAGGAACAGGCAGTGTTCATGGCGCTGGGGGTGTTTACCAATAGCGGAAGTGTTGCCGCAGCCGAAGCTGTCTGTGCGACAGTTATAGAATCGGGAACATCGCTGCCGACCATTCTCGAAACACTTGCCCTTAATAACCTGCTGATGCTTGAGGTTCGTGACGATCAGCTACGATTTCGGATGCTTGAAACGATCGCTACCTATGCACAGGAACAGATTCAGAATACCCATATCTATCCCGAGCTCCAGAACCGCCATTCCCGCTTCTATCTCGACCTTGCTGAATCAATCGAACCAGAGTTGACTGGTACCCAGCAGGCGAGTTGGTTTAATCGCCTTGCAATGGAATATCTCAATATTCGTTTGGCATTAACATGGTTTATTCAAGACAATCAACGCGAGGCGGCTGAACGGGTATGTGGGGCGCTTGGACGTTTTTGGTGGGTACGCGGCTTTCTTTCTGAAGGGAGAACGTTGATTAAGCGGGTATGGCAGATCCCAGCCGAGATCGCGCCGCATGTTGCCGCCAAAACTCTCTCGTCCGCAGGGCTACTAACCTATGGCCAGAGTAATTATGCCGAAGCCCAATTGTATTATGAAGAATGCCTACGCATCCGCCGCAACCTTGGGGATATTCAAGGTTGCTCAATGATGCTCAATAATTTAGGGATCATTGCGCAGATGCGGTGTGATTATGCGACAGCCCGTGCCTATTTTGAAGAGAGCTTGCAGATTGATCGACGCTCAGATAATCCAAAATCAATCGCTACGGTGCTCTCCAACCTTGGAAATATTGCCTTTGAACAGGGCGATGCTGTAAATTGTCTCGCCTACTGCGAAGAATCTTTGACCATTAAGCGCACGCTCAACGATACATGGGGCACAGGCAATGCGCTGATCAATTATGCGACCATGCTCTTTTACTTCGTACCTGAAACCGGTAGTCGTATTAAAGCCTTGTATGATGAAGGATTTGAGATTATGCGCCAACTCCAAGATGCCTGGGGGATGGCACGAGTCTTCTATCATTATGGCATCATGGCCTGTGCCGAAGGAAACAGCATGCCTGCCTATGGCTACTTCAAGCAAAGCGCTGAACTTCAGCTATCATTGAACGATATTCGTGGATTGTTGAACACATTGGATGGGTTCTGGTATCTCTTTCTGGTTTTGGGTCGGCTAGATGTGGCAATCCGAACCCAAGCAACGGTTGAGCGTTTTCGTGCCGCCTATGGAATACCTAACTCACCCCAGCTTGTTGTACACCATCAGGCTATTTTCACACAGTACCTACCAGAGGGTTTGCCTGAGTATCCTTTATCCGAATCGGAAGAGTGGGAAACACTTGATTTGTTTGCCGATGCCGTTCTGGCGGAGGCTGTAAGGTATGTTGGGGCATAACATTCTGCCCTATCCTCCTGAAACGCATCCATAACTATCCACCATAACGCTCGATTCTCGCGTTGTGGTGGATAGCGACTTATCCCGCTGCTGGTGTGTCGACAATCAGGGCATCGGTTCCAAATCATCGAATCTGGTCAGAGGCAGTAAGGTGCAACCCTGCAAATCCTGCAACAAGCTTGGTTTGCGCTGATAACCAACAATCTGGCCTCGCTCATCTATCGCCATATTAACAACGGTTCCTAACTGGATTCCATCCACCATAATTACCGGAGTGCCGGTAATTTGATGCGCCTGTTTGATCAAGGCATCTACCTCAGAATCATCACTGATTGGCTCGCCCCGAACGATGAGTACATTGCAGAGACTTAGCACCTGATCCCACCGAATCCCATGGGGGGGAACGGAGCAATCCACCGCGATCGTTAAGGATGGCAACGACCCTCGTGGGTGGCTGATCGAGGATGACATCTTAGCCCATCGCCATCCGCTCTCCAGTGGCTTGAGCAATGATCGATTTACCAAAGAGACTATTAACCGTTGTCATGGATACGACTCCTTTTGAGTTGTATCTTGCAACCCAGAGTCAAAGCACATCGTGTTCCATGAACGGTCGGCGGGGTGGTTTGGCGTTCTGTGGGCACCCAGTGGATTTGGCCAGTATTAATTCCCATGGCATCTCGCTTCGATAGATGCCATGGGGGATTGTTAGGCGGTGCGATACTACTGTTCCCACGCGGTGATGGCCTCGCGGAGCAACGCCAGATCGGCGGGAACCAAGGTTAACACCGTGCCATTGCGGCGCAAGGCAAGCCCCCATGCGGTGGCGATCACACCCAAGGGACTGGCGGATTGCGGGGTTCCCCAGTCATCGGCAGTCGCTTCTACATCCTCAAGCAACGCTTCGGCCATGGTATAGGCTTCTTCATCACCGACCAACTCTTCCTCGCGAATGATGGCCGCCAGTTGCAGGATTCGGCTGACTTGGGCGAGGCGGACGCGGCGGGTCATGTTGACATCAACGGTGGTCATGGCTATCATCCTTCTGCGGGTGAGGTTGCGCTCTGCAATTCGTTGCCTCACCCGTGTACGACCCTTTATCCCTTTTGCGAGGGATGAAGGGTTTATTTGTTGGCCGACAATCGGGCATGGATTTGGTCGCGAACGCACTGCTCATGAGCGGCAATCTGCTGGGCATCGGCGTGGCGACCTGCAAGTGTGGCGCGGAGCCAGTTGCGATTGAGCAGAATCAAGGTGGCGGTCAGGGCTTCAAGCGGGGTAGCGATGTATTGCTGGGGGAACGGTGCGGGCATCGGGCGGAGGTCGGTGATTTGAACGGTGAGGTGGAGGTCGGCTCCGAGCAAGGCCAATGGTGGCGGTGGCGCATCGTCGAGATCCTGCAACCGGAAGCGGTGTCCGGCCATCAGCGCCTCAATTTTCTTGGGGAATGTGCCAAGCGATACGCCGTCAAGCATCGCTTCATACCGGTTTTGATCGGGCAGATAGCGGACGGTGGTGGATGGAAGGGCCATACAAACCTCCTGTATGTATTTCATGTTATGACAAGTATACCACATGTGGGGCAGAGAAGTCAATAAAAAAACAGGATATCATCTGATAATTTGATGATTTCTCCTGACCATGCTATGCTGTAGGGCATCGATGGTGGTTTCTCATGGAGGCTTTATGGCAGTACATGCAGCATTGAAGTTATTGATTACCCAAGAAAATGTGGCGCGGCTCCAACGGCGTGAACCGGCGCTCACCATCCAGATGTTGGCGGAGGTGACGGGGCTGGCCACCTCGACGATTACGGGCCTGACGACGGGGCGGGCCAATCGGATTGATTTTCGCACGATTGATACCCTCTGTCGGTTCTTTCAGGTGCAGCCTGGGGCGTTGCTTGTGTGGACTCCTGAGGAGGATGACGGAACGCTTGCTCCTGAGTAAGCATGGTATGCTTAAGCGAACCGTCCCCCGATGTATGTGGAGGCTCCTTTATGGCTCATGGATTAAGTGATACCTCGCGGCGTGCCCAAGCGATGCAGTATGCGATTCTGCGCCAGTTGTCGCCATCTCGTCGCGGAGCGTTGGCCTTGGCCTTGAGTCGCACCGTCCTCGTTGCGTCCCGCCGGGGGATTCTCCAACGCCATCCACAGGCAACGCCCCATGCCGTGCTTGCTCAGATCTTGCAGATTAATTATGCTGTGCCAGCGCTGCCGCTGGCAGCATGGAGTGCATCAATGCTTGCCGATCCATTATTAGCCGAGGCTATCCAGCCCGTGGTTGCCCTGTTTGAGCGGTTAGGGGTGGTCTATCATCTTGGGGGATCACTGGCCAGCTCGCTGCATGGTATGCCGCGAGCGACCTTGGATGTTGATCTCGTGGCCCAACTTGAGCCAGCCCATATTCCGGTGTTGGTCGCTGAATTATCGCCCCTGTTTTATTGTTCAGAAACGGAAATGCAGGATGCGCTGGCCCATGACACCATGTTCCCCTCGTTTAATCTGATTCATCTCACCATGGGGGTTAAAATTGATGTCTTTGTGCCGCAGCCCAGCCCGTATTTGCACTCGCGGCTTTCTCGGTCGGTGGCGATCGCGTTGGATGAGCAGACTCCTGCAACGGTGGTCCGGGTGGCGGCAGTAGAAGATATGATTCTCACGAAGCTCCTCTGGTATGAGGCAGGCAACCGCACCTCGGATCGCCAATGGGGGGATATTGTCGGTATGCTGGCGATCCAGCAGACGACGATGGATTGGGAGTATCTCACGATGTGGGCAGCGTCACTGGGGGTGACGGAATTGCTGCGGCTGGCAACCGATCAGGCATTCGATGCGGCTCCCTGATCGGCAGCATAGGCGAGGCAGGCCACGATATCGTCATAGGTCAGCATGGGGAAATCTTCGAGCACCTCGGTAATGGTCATGCCAGCGGCGAGATAGCCGAGGATATCGGCAACCGTGATGCGCAGACCCCGAATACAGGGATGTCCGCTGCGTTTGCCTGGCTCGAGGGTAATGCGGGATTGATAGGATGACTTCATGATACGCGTCCTTTCTGGTGTTAATGCTCCTGCTCGTAGACCCCGATTTGCCACAGCGGTGGTTTCTGCCAAAGGAGGGTCAATGATCGATGATGCGGAATTGATGCGGTTAAATGCCCAGTTCTGGCGTGTGCCAACGTTGGCCGATCTCATTGCGGAACAATCGCCACGGGTGATTCAGTCGTTGGCGGATTTCGCCGCGCCATGGTGGCCGGATGACGAATCTGCCGAGGCGTTTGATGCGTTTCTAGCCGAATCTCGTGCCGAGCCGGAGCCACCGCGCTGGTCGCTGTGTCCGAATGAGCACGTGACGTTCGCCGCTGTGCGGTCATGACGATTGGGGTTGTGGATTCGAGTGACACATTGCCGTGGATGGTGATCAGCAGTTCGGCTTCGATAACGACCAGCACGAACGTGTAGACGAAGGGGGTTGCTGGTAACCGAATGACGATGGTTAGCGTATCGTCGTCCGTCCATGCCCCACTCGCTGCCGTTGGAGTGTGATCAAACCATTGCTGGTGAAAGAGCATGGTTGCGCCTGATTGCCATGTGCCATTGCCCCAAGGAATCTGCTCTTCTCTGGTTGTTGTTTGGACAATCAAGGTTCCCCCAACGGCCGTCGCATGCATGTGGATGGTTGTGATCCCCAACGGATTCGTATCAACCGCATAGCGATGCCCCTCGATTGCTGCCATGGCTCCCATCCCCGCAGATCCGACGATCGGCGGATATTGGCGCTGCGCGAGGTACTCAGTGAGGGCATGATACGCTGCTGGATCAGCCGCAAGCGGACGGTCGTGCAGCGCCGGAAGCAGCAGTTCCCAGAGCAGATCAAGCGGACGTTGCATCGCAAAGACATCCATACCGCCCGTGATTGCGAGAACGACCTCCTGCTCGGGCATGACCACGCAATATTGACCAAAAACGCCATCGCCACGATAGGCTCTATGCCGACAGCGCCAGAACTGATAGCCATAGCCCTGCGCCCAGTCGGACGCTGGATCTCTCCCATTGGCGATCTGCGCTCGTGTTGCTGCGGCGACCCATAGAGCGGGAAGGAGGGGCTGTCCCTGCCACTGGCCGTGTTGGATGTAGAGCTGACCGAAGCGTGCAATCCCCTCGGTGGTTAAACTGAGGCCAACGCCCCCAAGGGTAATCCCTTGAGGTGAGGATTGCCAATGCACCGACTCGATGCCGAGCGGCATAAACAGGCGTGGGGTAAGATAGTCGGTGAGTGTCATGCCCGTTATCTGCTGGAGAATGGCCGACAGCATGTAGGTGGCTCCGGTATTATAGATAAAGTGGGTTCCTGGCGTTGTCACGATCGGTGCAGCAAGGAAGGCTTGAATCCAATTGCCATCGATTCGTTCTACCATTGTTGGCCATGGATCGGTGGCGTGTCCCGTGGCCATGGTCAACAGGTGTTTGACCTGCATCGCCGCTAAACCTTCACTGATGGAGGCTGGGAGGTCATCGGGAAAGAAGGAACCGATATGGTCATCGAGGGTGAGCAACCCCTCGGCGATGGCGAATCCAATCGCGGTGGCGGTGACACTTTTGCTCAACGAGAAGACGAGGTGCGGCTGGTCTGGGGTAACGGGTGTCCACCATGCTTCGGCGATGACATGCCCATGGCGCAGCACCATCACGCTATGGATTTCTTGGATTTGGGTGTCCAAGGCGGTGATCCAACGCTGAATGGCGGCTGATGCAATGCCGTGTGCTTCTGGCGTGTCCCGTGGCAAGGGTTGGCTGGCGGATAACTCCATGGTGGCGATCTCCTCTGTGGGCGGATGTTGGTCGTTAATGGGCGATGCACGCTGGTGTACCGATATCCCCATGTGGTGCAGTGCCGCTCCTTGTACGACCAATGAGGCCACACCCTTGAGATGTGGCCTCATTCGGGATTACGTGCGTGGTTCTTTCTGCGATCGATACCAAGCAACGAGTGCATTGGCATGGCCATGGCCGAGGGCATGATCGGTTTTCAGGGCGGCGACCATCTGCATATGGGTTTTGTCCGGCATGCCATCGAGGATGGTCATCCAGTGATCAATCGGATAGCCATAGGTTTTTTCGATTGATGGAAAATATGAGGCTGGGCCTTTGGATGGTGGTTCCTGTGCCATATGACTCCTTTCAATCGATGTCCAGTCTCGTTGTTGCAGTATAGCACTCGATCCGTTCCGATGGCGATGGCGCGAATAGTGGATACTAGTTGAGTGTAGGATTTTCTATTGGTATCTCTATCGAACGATTGTCCTAGCGAGGTAGGGTATGAACCGTGTGGATCGGTTGCTTGCCATGGTGCTGGAGTTGCAGGCCCATCAACGGCGGCGGGCCGCCGATCTCGCCGCAACCTTTGAAATCAGTGTGCGCACGGTCTATCGGGATATCCTCGCGCTGTGCGAGGCCGGTGTGCCAATTATCAGCGTGCCAGGGCAAGGTTATTCCTTGGTCGAAGGGTACTTTCTCCCGCCACTCCAGCTAACTCCCGCCGAAGCCCTGCTGATTGTGCAAGGACTGCGGGCGCTTGGCCACCTGTATGATCCGACCTATGCCACGGCGGCGCGAACGGCAGCGACGAAAATACTGACGATTCTGCCACCACCGCTGCGCCTGCATGTGACCACGATGCAGCAAGGGATGGCGATTATTGCCGCCCGTGATACCGCGATCCAGCAAGGTCACTTGACGGTGCTGCGGGAAGCGATTGCGGCCCAGCGATCACTGCGAATCAGCTATCACGGGCGCACCACCCCGTTTGCGGCTGCCCGTTGCACGACCCGCGTGGTTGATCCCTACCAGCTCACCTGTGTGCGCACCGTGTGGTATCTCCATGGCTTTTGTCACCTGCGTCGGGCGCTGCGCAATTTTCGGGTCGAACGCATCAGCGACCTGACGGTGCTTGAACAGACGTTTGAACCGATGGGCACGCCCCATGTCGCGCTGGATGCCACCCAGCTTGACCAACCAATCCGGGTTCAGGTGCTGTTTGCCGCGCAGGTGGCCGCATGGGTCCAGGAAGAGCTGCCGTTCTTTGTGGTCAGTACAACCCAGCAGCCGGACGGACTTCTAGCAATCCTGCATGTCCGTGCGGTTGAGGATGTGGTGCAGTGGGTGTTGAGTTGGGGGCGCTTTGCACGAGTGCTCGAACCGATTGCCCTGCAAGTGCTGCTGCGTGATCAGGGTCGTGCACTGCAACGACTGTATGATGGGCCGGAAACGCTCCTGCCATAGGGGTGTCGGGGTGTTACGCTGATACTATCTCACCTATTAGAGGAGCACCAATCAATGGTACAGCTGAATTGGTTTGAAATCCCTGCCACCAACTTCGCCCGTGCGGTCGCCTTTTACACCACCGTGCTGGATACAACCGTGCGTGAAGAAGTCTTTATGGATATTCCCAACGCCATCTTCATGACCGCTGATGGCCAAGGGATTGGGGCGATCGTCCATTCGGCAACGGCAACCCCGTCGCGTGAGGGGGTGTTGCTCTATCTGGATGCGACCGGTCGGCTTGATGCTGCGCTGGCCTTGGTTGCCGATCACGGTGGCAGTGTGGTACTGCCGCGCACATCGATCGGGCCGCAAGGCTGGATGGCAATTATCGCTGATACGGAAGGCAATCAGCTTGGCCTGCACGAACGCCTACCCATTGGGAATCCGGTGTAGGGCGATGGGCCACACGAGCAGATGGTTTGATTCGACGGAATTGCAATAACCCGTTAAAATAAAAAGCCCCTTCCACTGGTCGAGAGTGGATGAGGGTAGCAAGGAGGAATGGCCGCTCAATTCCATTCCTTCTTGCGTCGCTTCCACCTCTTCCGCACCTAGTTTCTTGGCAGGGTCCTTCAGCATCGGAATGTGTCAAGCACGGTGAAACAGATGACAACGGAGCAAACGGACGATTAAAGAAGGATTATTCGCGCAATGCCACCGCGATCGACGGATCAGCTGGCCCGACTGGGCGGTTAATCCACACCG
>NZ_BAABRU010000051.1 GCF_039545135.1 Herpetosiphon gulosus
CATCCGGTGGCGGAGTGTGGTCATGGGTGGCCTCCTATTCGTTGATCAATGACCAACGAGTAGGAGGAATCGTGCCAAGAGTGGAACGATCATGAGACCAATGGGCGACAGACTCTCTGCGCGAGAGCGCTTCGTTCAATTTATAATTATCAGTATCCAGAAATAGAATTTCCTAATAGTATAATGCCCAGAAATAGTGATATAAATACAGCATTTCTAATCTATTCACAGATCGCCTACAACGCACGCTATTACCTTACAAATTATTGGGGGTGGACGAACAATTTCAATGATTTAAGAGTATATTGGAAAAGATCAAATAATCTTGGATCATTTTATGACGATTCGATCCATCTAATCACGATAGATAACTCGCATAGTAAAGAACCAGATATTATTTTGCATGAATATGGGCACTATGTTATCCATAAACTCTATGGTGCCGAATACTTCATCGCATCGCCATGTATGTTCTTGGGCTAGAGATCTTCATCCCCAATGTGGACTTGCTGAGGGCTTTCCAACCTATATGCAAGCAGTCATTCAAGGACAACAAGATTATGTTGGGACTTTTAATGGTATGGTAGTCATCCGCGATTTAGAATTCCCAGATCCTTATACATCAGGCCCAACAGCGGGAGGGGCAGGTGCTGCTTTTATGTATGATATTCACGATATTGGTAACCGTGAACGCTGTGATACTATTCAAAATTATCGCTTGGTTTGGAATGCTGTTAAGAATAACCTACCAGGATCTACGCGCGAAGTCTATACATGGCTTCTTGGCGAAAACCCTGCATTGGAAACAGATATTGATAACATTGCCAATAATCATGGGCTTAATCCATCTCTTTGTTATAACATCCTATCAACCAACACAGATGTCTATTTGCCAGCTGTTATTCGCTAATCGGTGGGTTCGATGCATACCAGTGTTATTATGAAAGCCGTGGAGTGCAATAAGGCTTCGTGCATTCTGGAGGCATTGGTTGATTTATGTCTGCTACGGATACCTATCGAAAAATCTATCCCTTATTTATTGCAGATCGTTGCCGATTGGGGCGTAATTGATCATCATTAGTATACAAAATGTTCTAAGTGATGATCTCAAGGTTAGAATACTTTTACCTGAAGCCTAAAAAACAGCGACCCACACTGGTTTGAGTGGGTCGCCAACATCATTAAGCTAATTGAGGGGTTGGACGACGCGGTCGATTGTTGTAGTAGAGCACAAACCAGCAAACCAAGGTAAACAGCGCCAAAGCTACAAAACCATAGCTAAACGAGCCAGTTTGTTGGCGAATATAACCGAGCAGCAACGGTGGGAAGAAGCCACCCAAACCACCAGCCGCGCCCACCAAGCCCGTCACAATCCCCACCGATTGCGGGAAATATTCGGGCACTAATTTGAACACGGCCCCATTGCCTAAGCCAATTGCGGCGGCCATGCCCAAGGCGCCAATCGTAAATGGCACAACATTGCTGAAGGCCATCAAGCCAGCCATACAGGTGGTAATTGGGAAAACCCATTTCAAGATTGTCGTGCCGCCAATTTTATCGGCCAACACACCGCCAAATGGTCGGGCAGCAGTAGCAACCAGCACAAAGCCAGCAGTCCGCAAGCCAGCATCGGTTTTGCTAATTCCAAATAAATCGGTCAGCAAGGTTGGCAGATAAACCGCCATCGCCACAAAACCACCAAAAGTTAAAAAGTAGTAGAGGCTTAAAACCCAACTTTTGGGGCTGCTCATGGGTTGTAAAATTTGGCTCAAGCTTTTGATTGGCCCTTGGCGCGGTGCATTACGGGCAAAGAGCATAAAGCAAATCAGCCAAACCACAGTCAAGGCCGAAAAAAACCAAAAGCCCCATTGATAGCCTAAATTGGCGGCTAGCACTGGTGCGCCAAACGCGGCCAACGATTGCCCAGCATTGCCAGCACCATACACGCCTAAGGCAAAGCCTTGACGTTGCGGTGGATACCAGCCACTCACAAAACCAACCCCAACCGAGAAACTAGCCAAGGCTAAGCCACAACCAAACGCCGCAATCAAGAGTTGGTTGTAGGTCTCGACCCAGCCCATACCGAGTGATGGAATAATCGAGCCAGCCATCACCGCACTAAACACCACCCTCCCACCATAGCGGTCAGTCAACATCCCCAAGGGAATTCGTCCCAAACTACCGAGTAGCACTGGTAAGGCTAGCGCAACGCTTACCTGCACCGGAGTGAGATTCAAATCAGTTTTAATGGTTGGCATCATGGCCGAAACCGAGCCGAAAATCGCAAAACAGACCGCAAATGCCCCGGTTGCGAGGATTAATTGGCCCAAATTGCCACGGGCTTGGCCGCCATTGGCCGTTGCTTGAGCAGTCATTGCAAGGCTCCTAATCAGTTGGCAGTTCGATCAAGCTTGTAGAGGAATCTCAGCAAGCCAAGGTTGAGCAGTAAACAGATGCAGCTAAAGATTAAGGCTGGCAGTGGCACACCGCTATCGCCACCAAGATACGAGTTCATGGTGGCAGTCAACAGCCAAAGCTGCACAATATCGATGATCAGCACGATACTTAAAATGCCATGGACGATGGTCATTTTTTGATGGCGGGGAAAGCGTTGTTTCATATGCTGCGTAACTCCACCGAGATCGCAAACACCTCATCGCCTTGCACTTCAACATGAATCCGTGGCAATGGGCGTTGGGGCGGCCCCGCTAATGGTCGGCCTTCATCCAAACTAAAATAGCCTTGATGGCATGGACAGACGATTTTATTTTCGGCAACGTTGGGAATAACCGCACATGACAGGTGGGTGCATTTTTGGCTATAGGCAACGAAGGTATTCTCATCAGGCCGCACCAAAATGCATGGCTCATGCTCGTTGGGGTAACGAAATAGCAGCGTTCCACCAACCGGAATATCAGCTAAATTGGCGATTTTTTGAACTGGCGGAGCGGCGGCTTGGTTGCGCTGCCAATTTTTAAACAAGATCCAAAATTGGCCAGCACTAAACGCCGAGCTAATCAGCACCAAAAATTTCGCAAACTCACGCCGTGAAACATAGTTATCTTGGGCCACGTCGATTGGAAAATCTTGTCGCCATTGGGGTTGTTGGCACAACGGCAGGCCATCGGGAGCCAGCGAAAGTTCATCGTGATCGCGGGTCATAATTCAGCAAGTCCTTTCTGATAGAGCTTCAACAAGCGCAAGCGACGGCTTCAATCCTCATGCATCATCAAGAAAATATCTTGGCCGCTAGTGTGATCATGCATGGCCGAAAGCACGTCGATGTGTTCTGGTTGGGCGGTTCGTGGCACCATCATGTGGACTTTTGTGCTGATAACTTGCTGACCAAATTGAAATTGATTCACAGGCATCGAGCGGGGACGTTGGGCCTCAATTTGCTCGCGCGTCCCGTAGTATAAAGCACCACTTGGGCAGACCGAGGCACACATCGGCGCTTTTCCTATCGAAGTTCGGTCATAACACATATCGCATTTCATCATCAGTTCGGCTTCACTATTCATCTTGGGCACGCCAAACGGGCAGGCCAGCACACAGTTATTGCAAGCGATACAGCGGGGTTTGCGAGCGGTTTGCACCACTCCATCAGGCGTTTTCTTAATCGCATCTGCTGGGCAAACCTCGGCACAAGTCGGCGAATTGCAGTGCATACACACCACAGGCGCAGTTTGGGTCGAATACTGGCGATTCACAAATTCAAGGTGAATCATGGCGCGGCCTTTGTGGGTATCACACTCGCTACAGGCTTGCACACACGATTGGCAGCCAATACAGCGGCTGGGATCAATAAAAAATTCATACTGGGCTTCAGGCATGGCAGGCTCCTATTGCTGTGGCTCAAGTTGGCTGGCATAAGCTGGCGCTTGGGTCGCTTTGGCAATCCGCACCGCACAAACCTTATACTCAGGAATTTTCGAGATTGGGTCTTGGGCGGCGATCGTCAGGCGATTAATGCTCTTTTGGCCGGCCCAGTGATAGGGCACAAAGATCGTATCGGGGCGAATTGTGCGCACCAGCTGCGCCCGCAGGGTAATTTCACCGCGCCGCGTTTGAGCCGTCACCCAATCGCCTTCTTGAATGTTATGGCGCATGGCCAATTGCGGGTGCATTTCAATCCGTGGCTCAGCATATTGATCAACCAAGGGGCCAATCCGCCGCGTTTGCGTGCCCGAAAGGAAGTGGCTAATCACACGGCCAGTTGTTAACATCAAAGGATATTCAGCATCAACATCTTCGGTGGGCGGGGTGTAGGGCGCAACATTGAAACGAGCTTTGCCATCGGGAAAGTAGAATGGGCCTGCACCTTTGGCAACTGGATTCCACGAATTTGGCTCGAACAAGCGCGGGGTGCCGGGATGATCATCACTAGGGCAAGGCCAGAAAACCCCATTTTGAGCTTCGATTTTTTCATAGGTAATGCCCGAATAATCGGCAACGCCACCTTTGGAAGCACGCCGCAATTCATCGAAAATCTCGCGTGGCTCGCTGAATGTAAAGCCTTTGCTACGACCCAAAGCCTTAGCAATATCCTGAATGATCCGCCAATCTTGGCGAGCATCACCAGGCGATTGAATTGCTTGATTGATTTTGATCACTCGACCTTCGGCTTGGGTCACCGTGCCTTCATCTTCCTCTTGCAGCGAGCCAGGCAAGACAATATCGGCATGGCGTGCACTATCATTCAAGAAGAAATCAATTGACGTATAAAATTCCAGCTTATCGAGCATGGCACTGACATATTCGCTATCGGGCAGCGAAACTTTGGGATTGAAGCACAAACTGAGCAGGCCTTTGATCTCGCCAGTTTCGATTTTGCGAAAAATTTCGTAGGCATCAACTCCAGGCTGCGGCATATCTTCGACTGGCATATCCCAAATATTGGCGATATGTTGGCGATGTTCGGGGTTGGCTAAATCGCGCCAGCCCGGCAATTGGTCACATTTTTGGCCATGCTCGCGGCCACCTTGACCATTGGCTTGGCCTGTGATCGTCGCATAGCCACAATTTGGCCGCCCGATCCGGCCTGAAGCTAGCACCAAACTAATTGCACCCAACACATTTTGCACCCCATGCGAGTGGTGTTCGATGCCACGAGCGTGAGTCATAAATGAGGTTTTGGCCGTACCCCAGATTTCAGCGGCCTGTTGAATGCCCTTTTCTGCAATGCCGGTAACTTCGGCAGTCCGCTTGGGTGTCCAATCGGCAACGTGGTCGGCCACCGCATCAAAACCAACCGTGTGATTGTTGATAAATTCATGATCGAGCCAATCATTTTTGATCATCAGGTGCAAAATACCGTTGAACAGGGCAATATCGCGGCCTGGCTTGATTGGCAAATACAAGTCACAGGTGCGGGCAATCGGCGTGATCCGTGGATCAACGACAATGATTTTGGCTCCGTTTTCGCGTGCTCGCCACACATAGCTGGTGGTAATCGGCGCACATTCGGCCACATTTGCCCCACTAATCCAGACCACATCGGTGTTCAACATATCGTCCCAAGCATTGGCAGCGCGGTCAATCCCAAACGATTTTTTGTTACCAGCGCCAGCACTGACCATACACAAGCGCCCGTTGTAGTCGATATAGGGCGTTTTGAGGCACATACGGGCAAATTTGCCCATCAGATAGGTTTTTTCGGTGGTCAAACTTGCCCCTGAGAGAATCCCAAAGGCACTATTGCCATACATTGCTTGGATGCGAGCAATTTCACCAGCAACCCGCTGAATCGCTGCATCATAGCCAATTGGCCGAAAACCGCCGCTACTGGCAGGATCACGCTCCAAGGCAGTCAGCAATCGGTCGGGATGCGCTCCTTGTAAATAGCGTTTAACCCCTTTAGGGCAAAGCATGCCTTGGTTGAACGGAAAGTCATACCACGGCTCAAAGCCGATTACGGTGTTATCTTTGACTTTAAGTTGAATGCCACATTGCTGACCACAAAAGCAACAATGAGTTTTGACCAAGCGATCTGGCTCAACCCCAGCTTCAAGCCGTTGACCTTGGGCATGAGCAAGGTGTGGGCCAAATGCTGCAATAATATCGAGTTCAGAACGGGGTAGCTGTGCCATGATTGAAACTCCTCATAAACCTAAAAATGCAGGTTGGCCTGATCCTCATGACCAAGTGGGCCTTCGCTAACCACAGCGTTGCCAAAACGCGGGGCAACCGGCTGCTCGCCGATGCTCGAAAACATTTGATCACCAAAATTGCCTTGCCACTGTTTGGTTTGGGCTAAAACTAGCATTGCCCGCCGACAGGGTGGGCAAATCCATTGATAATGTTCGATTTCGCCCTCAACTTCGTAGCGAAAACCCAATTGCTTTTGCACCGTGATCAAATCTTCGATATGCATGCGCGAGGAATAAGCCTCGCCACAACGGCGGCAATGAGCTTGCTCGCTGACGGCTCCGGCATCTTTATAGAAGGTTGCTCCAAGCTGAGCAGGTCGTTGAAAAATATGAAAAAACTTACCAAACGGCATATACAGCAAGGTAAAAATTACCGTAATGGCGTGCAGAATCGCAATGAAATCGAAGGCATAGCCACGCATCCAGGTGTAGCTAGCGGTCAGCATCACGCCAGTCACGCTAATCGCAAATAGCAAAATCAGTGGCAAAATATCTTCAACAAATTGCTGAACTGAGGCCGCCCCATGGTCGCGCATGCGTCGCCACATCGCCAGCATTACCCCAAAAATCACGGCAAACGACGACCAAACCAAGCCATGAAACATTAAAAAGGCAAACATCGAATGCACCGGAAAATCGAAGAGTGCAAAGCCAAAAATATAGGCCCGATATGACTCCAACGAGCCTGGCACACTTTCGAAGTGTAGCCAACCAAACACCAAGGGAAAGGTGATTGCGATGGCAATAATACAGCCCCACATAATGAACCAATGGGCTAGCCAACGCAATTTTCCGCGCTTCCAAATAAAGCGATTAGCAGCAAAATCGCTGGTTGTGCGGGTAAACAAATTGCGCGTGTTGGTCAATAAACGTTGTGGTTTAAAAAACATTTGCCAGCCACGCTTCCAATACATGGCGGTTGGCGGGCGTTGCAGCCACATCGTATAGCGATAGGTAATGCCAAACGTGGCAAAAAGCGTAGCAAAGGTATAAGCGACGAGGGCTGCATCAAAATGCGCCAGATCGCGTGAGCCAATCGCAATCATGATCGCAAGACTAAAAGTGGTGATGCAACCCCAGATAATCGCTTTACGAACCGGGCGAGGTTTGACCATCGGGTGCTCCTTGAACCAATAACGACACTGTTGTTTTCACTTGGCACATGCAGGGGAATAGCAGATAGAAGATTCGCTAGCAACCCACAACACGGTAATCAGCTAAATACGTGTAAATACCTGAGGTTGAAAACTCCTTACATCGCTGTAATCAGGGTCAGATAGCTTTGTTGAAGCTGGCCTAACGACTCAAACGTGTAGCCTTCGTCACTCAGTGTTTCGTGCAAAATCACTGGAATCCGGTCGGTAACGCCGATTAGATAGCTCGCGGTTGGCAACTTTTTGAGCGTCGTAATCGTGCGCACCATCGGTTCGGGTGGCTTGAGGCCACGATTATCCAAAGCGACACATGGCTTGGCTGGGTTAGGCTGGTCGCTTGGCTGAGTTTCGGCAGTAGCCAGCCGTCCGATCACCACCAACCAATCGTCGCTGGTATGTTGGTGTGCCCAAGCTTGGTAGCCCCGCCGCGCCAGCCACTGATACAACGGCACTGGCTCGAAGCTACTACGCAAAAGCAAAAGTTGATCATCAGCCAAGGCCAATGTGGCGGGAGTAATCAGTGCCAAGGGGTTTTGGGCGGTTGCTTGGGCTTCGCGTACATCGAGTAGATAGCTGATATTGCTGAATTGCAGCCAAGCTGGCAGGATTGTTGGATCAAGCTGCTCGTTGGAAGATTCAGCAAGTGGCGGAGCCTCGATTGGTTCGCCATTGGCCTGATTCAGCGCTTGCACTAAACTGGCTGGCTCAAGTTGGGCAATTTGGGCAGCTTGTTCAACTGTAACCATCCGCGCAAATACCCGCCGCAATAGCGGATTGCGCAGCCGTTGAAAGGCCTGATGTTGCGCCACCAAAACCTCAAGCAAATTGGGATAACGCTTGAGAATGTCAGCGACCGTCATAGTAGCGGTAATCATGGATACCTCGTTGCGCTAATAGCTCACTATGGCGAGTCTAGCGCCAGCAGGTCGATTGAGCAGCGACTTTTCTCACAACCACGTCATGTGAGAAAAGTCACGCCATCGCTAGCCACAATTTGCTAGGCTGAAGCATCGGTTAATTGCTTGCTGAAACGAGGATGCGATGCATGTGCCCAGCCAAAGCTATAATCACGCCCGCAATGTGTTGATTCTGTTGCTGATTGCTCAAGGATTTTTGCTAGTTTGGGCCAGTTTGCAAGGGCTGATTGCGCCGCAGTTGGTTGGCTTCCCCTACAGCCCCAACATCTTAAGTTTGACCCACCTGATCACGCTTGGCTGGGCCAGCTTAATTTGTTTGGCGGCCTTATATCAACTCTTGCCAGTCCTATTACAACAACCCTTGGCTTGGCGCGGCATGGTCGATTGGAGCTTTAGCGCGTTTGTAGTTGGCAGCGGCATGTTTAGCTGGGCATTTAGTCAAGCGGCTGCTCATTGGCTGATTAGTGGGGCGGGATTGATGAGTATTGGCTTGTTAGGTATTTTGGCGAGCTATGGCCGCACGTTATGGGTTGCTCAACAGTGGGATGTGACGACGATTGGGATCAGTTTAGCATTAACCACCTTAGCAATTCAACTCCTAATCGGGATTGGCTTGGTGATCAATCGTTCGGTGCTGATTTGGCCTAGTTTGGTGGCCTATGGCCCATTGGGTCATGCTACGTTGGGCGTTTTGGGCTGGTTTAGCACGCTGACCTTAGCGCTCAGTTATCGCTTATTGGCAATGTTTACCCTCGCGCATGGCTATACTTGCCGTTGGCGCTGGGTCGCGGTAATTGGCATGAATGCTGCTGCTTATGCTACAGGCGTAGCCTTGTGGCATCAATTGCCACAATGGATTATGTTGAGTTGTATAGGTTTAATTGTGCTCAGTATCAGCGCATGGCTCGCTGATGTGCGCTCGATCCTCAAACACCGAATTCGCCGCCAGGTTGAAAGCCCGATTAAAGTGTTTATTGCGGCAGGCGCATGGCTGCTGATTTGTAGTGGCTGGGCGATTGCGGCCAGCCAAGGTTGGTTGCCAAGCAGTGGTGTTAAGCAATTTCAGGTGTTGTTTATGGCAGCCATGCAAGGCTGGATTGGCCTAGCAATCATGACCATGTTACACAAAATTATTCCCTTTTTGATTTGGATTGCCCGCGCCAATGACCCCAATCAGCATGTACCAACCACCGCCCGCGAGCTATTTTGGCCGCAACTGAGTAGCATCTCGATTGCAAGTTATGGCTTGGGCAGTGGCTTGGTAATTGTTGCAGTCGTAATCAACAGTATTTGGGTTTTACGCCTAGGCAGCGGTCTAATCGCTGCCAGTGGTGTAGCATTACTGCTCAATTGTTGGCATGGGCTACGCTTAAAACCTAGCGCAAAGAACATAGAAATGGGGCTATAGGCTGAAGGCTATCGGAGATTAGCTCAGTACCAAACGCTGATAGCCCCAAACCACCACATATCCACGATCACTTAACGGGCAACCGCGACCATCTTGATTCCATGGCGTGGCCGTAGGGTAATTACTGGTTGCAAAGCCACCGGATGCTCAGGCACAAGCTTTAAGCGCCAGCGCTGACCAAGTGTTGCCAGCAATAAAATGCCTTCCATCCAAGCAAATTGCTCACCAATGCAAATCCGTGAGCCACCACCAAACGGAATGTAGCTCCACTTCGGGCGTTGGGCAATTTGTTCAGCTGTCCAACGTTCGGGGTTAAATTGGTAGGCATTGGGATACCAACGTTCATCATGATGCACCACAAACGGCGAAACGGTCAGGCCAATCCCAGCGGGAAAAACGTAATCGCCAACCTGATATTCGGCCAACGCTTCACGCCCTATAATCCAAGCTGGTGGATACATACGAATCGATTCGGCCAAAATCATGCGGGTATAGCTCAAGTTTTGAACATCATCCATGGTTGGAACCCGCCCTGCCAGCACCTCGTCGAGTTCGCGATACCAACGTTCAGCAATCGCAGGATGTTGACTGAGCAAGTACCATGTCCAACTTAGGGCATTTGCAGTAGTTTCATGGCCAGCCAAAAACAGCGTAATTGCTTCATCGCGCACTTGTTGATTATCCATCCCCGTGCCATCGCCCTCGGTATCTTGAGCCAAGAGCAGCATCGAGAGCAAATCACCATGGTCACGTTGGTCGCGGCGACGTTCTTCGATCACCCGAAACATCAATTGATCGAGATAGTGAATGCTGGCTTGAACCCGCCGATTTGAGGCAAGTGGCAAGCGTTCGATCAACTCAGCAAAGGGCAAAATCATCACATTAAAGCGATTGAGCAAATGTTCAAGCGCTTCGCCAACCGCCTGGGCATCGCGCTCAACATCAGCATCGAACAAGGTTTTAGCCACAATGCGCAAGGTTAGGCGCATCATCTCAGCATGGACATCAAAGACTTGGTTTGGTTGCCATTGTTCGCGCATTTCGGCGGCATAGCCTGCCATTACCTCAGCGTAACCCGCGATCCGTTTGCGATGAAAAGCGGGCTGCACCAAACGGCGCTGGCGCATGTGTTGCTCGCCTTCGCTGGTCAACAAGCCATTGCCCAATAATCGTTTGGAGCGTTGCAACACCACACTTTTGGCCAAAATCTTCTGATTGGTCACGAACATGGCCTGAATATCATCAGGATGATTTAATAAAATTAATTCGCGTGGCCCAAATTTCAAACGCACCACATCGCCATATTCACGTGCGGCTTGGGTTAAAAAAAGCAAAGGATTACGCCGAAACCGCATCAATAAATTGGGAAAGCGTGGGGTTGGCCCAGGTGGTTGCTGCTGTAGCATATGCCTACTCCTTAGTCCGAATAACCTCGATCATACGCCGAACAAGCGGGCTTGTCGAGAGCAATTGATCAATGTTCACACCTTGATCACGAATCGGCCACGATGATGATCAATTATTAATCGCCTGTTTAAACGTCGTGGTCTAATTACGTGGTAGCATGAGACCGGATTCATCGACTGTTGGAGAACATTCATGCAACAACTAAAATGGGGGCTGCTCGGAACAGGCTGGATCGCTGAACAATTTGCCAACGCCTTAGCCGATTTGCCGAATGCCCAACGTTGGAGCGTGCTTTCGCGCAATCAGGCCTCGGCTGAAAGCTTCGCCCAAACCCATCAATTTGCCCATGCCTATAGCGATCAGGCAGCCTTTTTGGCTGACCCCGAGTTAGATGTGGTGATTATTGGCTCGCCACACCCACGCCATGCTGAGCAAACCATCGCCTGCTTGAATGCTGGCAAACATGTACTGTGCGAAAAACCAATGGGCATCAACAGCCAACAAGTTGAAGCGATGATCGCCGCAGCCCAAGCCAACCAACGCTTTTTGATGGAAGCCATGTGGATGTGGTTTCACCCCAGCACAATCAAAGCCAAACAATTAATTGAAGCCGGGGCAATTGGCAAACCACACCTGTTCCACGCTGATTTCAGCGTGCACTTCCCATTTGATCCAAGCCATCGGATGTATGATCCGGCGCTTGGTGGTGGAGCGCTGCTCGATATCGGAATTTACCCATTGGCCTTAGCCTTGTATTTGTTTGGCGCACCAACCAGTGTTTATGGTCAAGCCCAAATTGGGCAAACTGGGGTCGATGAACAAGAAAGCATCATTTTGGAATATGGCGATGATCGCCAAGCCAACTGTGTTGCCAGCGTGCGAGCGGCGGGGCCATGCGAAGCGACGGTCACAGGCAGCAGTGGCTATATTCGCTTTCAACGCAATTTTTGGCACTCTCAACAATTAGTCGTGCAAAGCAACGGCCAACCAACTGAAACCCTCGATCTGCCATTTATCGGCAATGGCTATGTTACCGAAGTAGCCCATGTGGCCGAATGTATTCAAGCAGGTTTAATCGAAAGCCCGATCGTCACGTGGGAAGCCTCGCGCAGCCTGATCAATACAATGGATCAATTGCGTCAAAGCTGGGGCATAACCTACCCCGACGAGCGTTAGCATCGTTCGCGACTCAAATTTTCCGGCCCTTCTCTCGTAAATTGCGGGAGAAGGGTAAGGGAATTCAGCGAAATGCTACGAACGCCAAGGCTGATAATCAACCAAAGCTGGTTCAGGCCGCACGAAGGGGAACGTTACCCAAAAACAACTACCTTGCCCTAAGGTACTAGTCATGCCAACTTGACCACCCAAAGCCAACACCAGTGCCCGTACAATCGCCAAGCCCAAGCCCCAACCTTGAGCCACAGTGCTTGCGCGGGTATGGCGTTCCCAAATTCGCATGCTATCAGCGGGGTTGATGCCAGGCCCAGTATCTTCAACGTCAATTTGCAACATGTGATTATCGTTGGCATACGCCCGAATCGTAATGGTGCCTGCCTCGGTATAGCGCACAGCATTGCTGACTAAATTGTGCACAATTTGCCAAACTCGATCGCGATCGCTGATGAGCGCTGGTAGATCTGGTGCGATTTCCAGATGAATGCGACATGTTGAACGGAGCATCGTGCTGGCGACCGCCACAATCTCAGGAATTAAGGTGCTCAGATCAATCGTATGCCGCACGAATGAGAGTGTTCCGGTCATCAAAGCAGTGCCATCAACCAAATCGCGTACCAATCGCTGAATATGCAACACCGAGTTATAAGCCTGTGGCAACAACGAACCCAGCGCATGATCTGCTGGCAATAGCGGATCATCCTGCAATAATTCCAAAGTTCCCTGCAAAAAATGGAGTGGATTGCGAATATCATGGGCGACGATTTGGTTTAGTTCAGCCACACTCATATTCGTCAGAGCGACGGGCGGCTCCTCAGTAGCAGGCGCACGCAGCAACGGCATCCAGTGGGCGATTTGGTGAGCCAAAAGTTTAAGCGCTGCCACATGAATTGGCGTAAAGCGATGCACCTGTGGATCGAAAGTACATAAGGTTGGAGTTAATGCCGCAGTTGAAGCTGGAATTGGCACGCCCAAATAGGCTCGAACTGGTGTTTCTAGCCGCTCAAGCAAACGCTGAACCCGCAGATCAACCTCAGCATCGTCAACGACCAAAGGTTGAGCAGTCACATCAACATATTGACAAAAAGTATCTTCGCGGGCTAGCGTACTGCCAGCCGCTAAATTGCCAGTGCTTGCTGGATAAATCGCCCGAATATATTGATGCGTTCGATTCAAATCGCCAATCAAGGCCGTTGTTGTCCCAGTTACCTCACATGCGACCGCCAGATAGGTTTGGATTGCCCGATCAACATCATCAAATTGCATTGTGCTGAGGGTCGCCAACCGCTCTAGTATCTCCTGTTCGATTGCATGATCATCATGTAAATTCATTGATAACTCTCTTTCTAACAACCTTGTTCAAACCACAAATCAGCTATCGATGCCTAGCGCATGGTAGTATACAACTTGAATAAGGACGACAACAAGAGCCAATCTTTCGAGGCAAATACCTACCAATCGGGTTCTTTTGATAGCAGAATCTATTCCATCCTATGATACAGATTGATCGCCAATAAACCGACCCTTTACCGACCTCCATACACGTTATTTGCAGCCCAAACCTACGGTCAGATAAAACTGCGGTATAGTGTTGCTACGGTTGTTGCACATCGTAGCAATCTAGTTAAGGAACCACTATGCGTCGTGTTGTCATTACCGGAATGGGGATCGTTTCGCCGTTGGGTTGCGGAGTAGATTTAGTTTGGCAACGCCTATTGGCTGGGCAATCGGGAATTGGCCCTTTGCCTGAGCAGATCAGCGCTGGCTTGGCTAGCACAATTGGCGGAATGGTGCCAAGTTTGGCCGATGATCCGCAGGCTGGTTTCGAGCCAAGTGCCGTTGCTAATAGCAAAGAGCTACGCAAAATGGATCGCTTTATTGTGCTTGGTTTGGCTGCTGCCGCCGAGGCACTTCAGCAAGCCCAATGGCAACCACAAACTACGGAAGCCCAAGAGCGCACTGCAACCTTGATCGCCTCATGCGTTGGTGGATTTTCGACCATTACCCAAGCGGTACGCACTTTAGATAGCAAAGGTCCGCAACGACTCTCGCCGTTTACCGTACCAGCCTTTTTGATCAACTTGGCAGCAGGCCATATTTCAATTCGCTATGGTTTTCGTGGGCCAATCGCTGCTCCAGTCACCGCATGCGCCGCCAGTTTGCAAGCGATTGGCGATGGTGCCCGCTTGATTCATAGTGGCGAGGCCGATGTTGCGGTTTGTGGTGGCACTGAAGCAGCGCTTGATCCCGTTAGTTTGGGCGGGTTTGCCGCCGCCCGTGCCTTAGCTACCGAGTTTAACGATCGCCCAAGCTTGGCCTCGCGCCCATTCGACCAAGCCCGCGATGGCTTTGTAATGAGCGAGGGTGCTGGCGTTTTGGTTTTGGAAGATTTAGACCATGCCTTAGCTCGTGGGGCAACGCCATTGGTTGAGCTAGTTGGTTATGGCACAACTGCCGATGCCTACCACATCACCTCTGGCCCCGAAGATGGCTCAGGCGCGGCGCGAGCCATGCGCTTAGCTTTACGTCAAGCCCAAATCTCAGCTAGCGATGTTCAACATCTCAATGCCCATGCCACCTCAACCCAGGTTGGCGATCGCGGCGAACTTGCGGCAATTAAACAAGTATTTGGCGAGAACTCTGGATTAGTCGTGAGCGCTACCAAATCTTCAACCGGCCACTTACTAGGAGCAGCGGGAGCAGTTGAGGCGATTTTCACAGCGTTAGCGATTCGCGACCAAATTGCACCAGCCACATTAAACTTGGAAGATCCTGATCCAGCGAGTGTGGGCATCGATTTAGTAGCCAAAGAACCACGTCCAATGCCAATTGAATATGCCTTATCAAATGGCTTTGGCTTCGGTGGAGTCAACGCCAGCCTAATTTTCAAGCGCTGGCAAAGCTAAGTTAAATGATGAAGGATGAGTGATGAAGAGGAGAAGAGTTGATAAATTATAAGGGATACAAGGATGAGGATTTAGCTTTTGACTGATATTCACAGTTAATAATCAAGTATTTTATTTTGAGCAATTTGAAATTTGTGAATATGGCGAAATTCCTTTGGAGTGTCCACATAGGTTGATCGTTTATCATCTGGTCGTTAGTGAGATCAAGTTTCAACTCAGCAAAATGATTAAACAATAAAAACCCTCGCTGGATGTTGTCCAGCGAGGGTTCTGTGGAGCGGTACGCATCCTCCTACGTTCCCACAGCGGGTGCTGCAGTAGCCTCGGTGTGTGTCGCGTTCACGGCCTGGTTCGGGATGGAGCAGCGTGGGGCACAACCACCTCGAC
>NZ_BAABRU010000052.1 GCF_039545135.1 Herpetosiphon gulosus
TTGCCCGCCGGATGGCGTATCACGAAAAGGGTGCTAGTAAGGCGAGGCAACAGCACATGGTTAGAATTGTAATAACTGGCAAAACGCAGGGCGATGTAGTGCGAGCCATAACCGAGATGCGCGAGGGATTAGGGCGGCGTGTTGATTTTGGGCTACCTTTGGAAGATGAATACCAAGAATGGGCAAGCCATGGATACCAGCTCGCACAATCAGAATTTGAACAATGCCAACAATCGGGCAATTGGCCGACCATTGATTTTTATGGGAAGGTTGAATAGAGGCATGGCAATAGTTCATCATGCCTCTATTTTATCGGTTACTTCCAACGAATATCTTCTTTTGAAAATGTGGGCATTGCGCCCGCTGGCATATAAGATTTAGCCTTCTGGAAGGTCATATATAGTTGCATTGGATTGTCGGCAAATGTTAAAAATCCGTTTTCTGCATAGAATTTTTTCGCGTTTTCATCTTTTGCATCAACAACCAATGCCGCTGCTCCCACTATAGAACTTGTAAGAACAAACATTATAATCGCATCCCCCAGCAATAGACCGCCTAAGCCTTTGCCACGGTGGCTGCTATCCCTTGCCAGCCGCCCGAGCAGCAACGCAGGGAGATGGGTGTATTTAGGTAGTTTTCTTTGCATGTCTTCGGGGAACCTTGGAATTTCAACCTGATGCGCTGAAAGTGTATAGAACCCACAAATTGCCTTGTCGCCTTGCCGTGTGGCTACATAAACTTTCGATACTCGTTTACTATCATTTTGGCGTGCAAATGTTTTTAGGTAGTCATTAAGCGGCTCTGATTCGCACGAAAAAGCCGCCCGATCATGTCTTTGTTCGAGCGGCCCTATTATGTATTCGTTGCCTAGATCATTATTCGCTTCGTGCACGGATGCCTCTCACATATTGCTGGATGGTAGAGCGAAGCTTTTCAGATGGAGCGGATGGAGAATGCATCTCATTGAGCAATGATCGTGCATCTCTTACGGATAACGTTGTTTTAGATGTTTCTAGTTCAACGCGCTCTTGGACTCGGTTGGCAGGTTCCACAACGAGCCGCCGAGGGGCTGCATTGGCACTACGATTATTGCTTCTTGTTCTTTTTCGCTCATGCTCGGATGCGCGGCGATCTTCTCGCACAGGGCGTGATTTAAGGGTAATTTCCTGTCCCATAGCGTACTCCTTTACGTTTAGCTCTTGCATTCTACTATAATTTTCGCTTGAATCAATGATAAAAAGGTCATATTTCTTAGAATGAAAAACGAATAATCGCCAAAAATCGGGCGAAATTCAACCCATTTATAGGACTGATTTGGATAATAAATCGGAACCCTACATACCAAAGCATTTTGGTTCACAGACTAAAAACAGAAAATAGCGGGCGGGCGGCGCTCTGGTATTGGCTTGGTTGCTCATGCATGTATGCGAAATCATGTAACTTTATGTGTAGTTAGATCGCGATTTTATGCCCGATTCTGGTTTACAGGGTAGGTTGATCGAACCATCGCCGATCCCCTCTTTATGAGAGGGCTTGCAGCACTTCATGCATGCGCATGGGATGTAAAGCAGCGTAAAGTAAAATCCCCAAAATTAAACATCATTGCAGCTTGCCAACTAGCCCAAAATCGGGGCTTGCTCGATTGATTGAGCCAACTGGCAACAATTCAGCCAACCCAACGAGCCTAACCCAAAATCAGGCCAACCAAGCCGATGATTGAGCCAACTGGCAGTAATTCAGCCAAACAGGCGGGCTTGCTTGCCAGTATGCGAGGGGCAACGGGGCGGGGCGGGGTGCTTTCGTCGCTTAGAAGCCCGCTCACAGCGTCACTTTTTTGGGGTCAATCGGGCAAATTGCCACTAGCTGGCAACTAGCCCATTTTATTTAGTCCACTATCCCTCAAGAGCATGGAACGAATAAAAAAGGGCATAATCACTATTAGAATGTTCTGTTATACAGAATAAAGAAAAAAGGCATAGCAAAGCCATGAAATAGCAGTGCATAGGGCTGATTTATTCTGTACTGTAGACTATACTTTATGAGCAACGAATAATACAAAAATCGGGCAACGTGCAACAAAAACCGCTAAAAGCGTGAATAGAATTGACCAACGTGGTATAATTCTAAGTAGCAAATGCTTGCACAATGGTGGTTAACCTTTTGCCACTGGCAAGCCCAACGGCGCAACCGTTGGTTGTATCCCCCAATCAACCCCTAACCACACCACCAGCTAGAATCAACTAGGTACAACCATGACCCCAAACAAAAAGATCGGTATTGATCTCACCCTCGAAGGAAACGCACGGCTTGAAGGCATGACTCGAGGAATCGAGGGCATGCGCGAGCGCCTGCGCCATTTTATTCAGGATAGCGGGCAAATCCAGCGCACATGGGCGAATATTCGCGACACCATGGGCGCGGTAGCAGCCAAAGCCGCCATGGACACGGCGCAACGCTTCGCCGGACACTATGCCCAAAAATTCAGTGCTGGCACGGTCTTTAACGAGACCATGAGCGGGCAAGCTGCTTATAAGCAACGGGTGATTAGCATCGATGCAGAAGCCCGAGCCGTCAAAGCGCTGGGTGCTGAATATGCACAGTTCCGGCGGGAATATATGGCAACTCGATCAGCGTATGGCTTTAGTGGCAATCAGGTGCAGGCTTTGGCCTCAATGAATGCCCAAACGTTGGGACGTGCCAACATCAGCCAATTGCCCGATGCTATGAAGGTGCAGCAAGGCTTTGCCCGTGGTTACGGCATGGATGCTGTGGCAAGCGGGCAATTGTTCAACCAAGCAGCGCGGGCGGGCATCACCACGGGCGGCGGCGACACGAATCCCCGTGATTTTGCGGCGCTGATTGCGGATGCGGTATCACAGGGACGCATGGGCGGGCGTGAAGAAGAAGTCATGCAAAGCCTCACCACGCTCTCACAGTCAATCAATCAACAACGGGTAGACGTGGCTGGAACCTCGCAAGCGGCGAGCATGCTAGCCATGATGAATGCGACCAACATTAGGGGCTTGCAGGGCAACCAAGGCGCATCCTTGCTCGGGCAAGTAAACAGCGCCATCCAAAATCCCAACGGCGATGTGGGCAACCTGCATATGTACCAAGCCTTGACGGGCGGGCGGGGCGGTATGCGGCTCGGGCAATACGAATACCTTAAAGAGGAAGGCTTGACGGGCGTTGGCGCAACGGGTAAAACCAACTTCCAAGCCCTCATGGAGTACAACGCCCAACAATCCAAAGGCATGGATAAATACAGCGGTTTGATGCTGCAAAGTAAGAGCTTAGGCGTATCCATGCACCAAGCCGAGGCATTGACCAATACCTTTATGCAAGGCGGCAAATTCAACAGCATGGCCATGGGCAACCTACAAACCAAGCTAGGCGCAGACCTAACGAAAGTTGATCCGAGTACATGGGCTATGTTGGCTGAACTTTCCAACGGCGGCGACGTTGGCGCGATCGCCAAAGAGTTTAACCAACTCACCGACGGCAAAGTTACCGCCAGCACCACAATGGATCGCGATGCGCTGTTTAAGCAAATTGCCGACTATGGCAAGCAAAATATAGCTATGTCAGAAGGCCAGCGGCGCGAAAAAATCGACAATGATATAGCACTAGCAGCAGAAAACGCGGGCGCAAAACTCTATGAATTAGAAAAAGCATCCGACCAACTCAAGGCTAAATTTATGGAGATCGCGGGCGGTGCGCCTGGTATCGCGGGCGGGCTTTTGCCAACATTCCTAGCAAGCGCGGGCGGGTCGTTGTTGCCCGCAGCGGGTCAATGGGCATTAGGCAAAGGCGGCGGCGGGCTGCTAAGCGGGCTAAAAGGCTTGTTTGGCGGCGGTGCAGGCGGCGCGGCCACAACGGGCGGGGCAACTGGTACAAGCGTTGCAGCAACGGGCGGATCGGGCATCCTGAGTGGGGTTGGAGCGTTCGCTGGTGGCTTGGCCATGGCGGGCGGCTCGGTTGTCGGCGCGTCGGAATTTTCGCATGGCGTACTCGATACTGAGCGGTTTTTAGGGGGTTATCATCGTTCTGCCATCGGGCAAGGTGCAAGCCGTTTGTTTAGTGGTGATGTTGGGCTAGGCGAATTGGCAAGCGCGGGCAAAACCGTGATTACTAGCCCCGTTGGGGTGCTAGGCGGACTAGGCGGGGGATTGACCAACCTAATCACGGGTAACGGCTCATTCAAAGAGGGCTATAACAACACGTTTGACGATCTCATGGGTGCTATCGGGGTTGAATCGGATGGCCAACGCCAACGCGAAGCCCAACGCGCCTATGAACAGGAACAGCGGCGCATTCAGCGCGATTTATCGCATGCCTTTGTGGATACCTTCAAAACCGTGTTGAAAGATCGTGAATCAGAATTGAGCCAATCGGTATTAGGGGGGATTAAGAAGGGTTTAGGCGCATTGCCAGCGGGCGGCATCCTCGGATCGGCGCTCAATAATTTAACGGGCGGGCAACTCTCACCCGCTGCTAGTGGAAACTTGCCCGCTGATGTTCAATCACCAGCCGGATCGGGTATGTCAGGCGCGGTCAACAGTATGGTGAGCGGCGGCAAGATCATCAGCGGATGGGGCGATGCACGTCCAAACGGGCGGAGCCATCAGGGCATTGATATTAGCGGCAACGCGGGGCAAGCCATCCGAGCGCCTAGCGACGGTGAAGTTACCTATAGCGGATGGAATGAGCTAGGCGGCTACTATGTGCAATATAAGGACAATGAAGGGCGGCAACACTATTTTGCACACATGCAAGATAAACCAACCCTTGCAGCTGGAGACAAAATCAAGGCGGGCCAAAGCATTGGCAGGGTTGGCCGCACGGGCTACGGCAAGCAAGAGGGCACGCTACTTCCTGAATCAATCCCAACGCACTTGCACTACCAAGTCAGCAAACCAGACGGCAAAACATGGGTTGATCCCAAACAAGAGCTAGGCCACTGGCAAGCACCAACACAGCCAAGCAGTAAGCCATCCATTGCCGCAAGCGGCGGCATGGGCGGCACGGGCGGCACGGGCCAAACGAGCAGCAAAGCCATTGATAGCGTGTTATCAGGCACAGGCATGGAGGGGCAAGGTTCAACTATTCAAGCGCTCAGCCAAAAATACGGGGTTCCGGCTGAATTGGCTTTGGCCATGTGGCGTAAGGAAGCTGAGTTTGCAAAGCCCGATTCCATCGCCGGACGGCAAAATAACCCAGGTAACATGATCTATACCGGAAAGTGGGGGGATAAACAAAGCAATAACCGCTTTGCACAGTTTGATACGATGGAGCAAGGCATGGAGGCGTGGTTTAAGCTGATGTCGAGTGACTTGTATAAGCCATTCATCGACAAGGGCGACTATGCTGGGTTGCTCAATAAATACGCCCCGCCTAGCGAAAATGACACGGGGTTGTACCATAAGCAGTTGCTTCAATGGATGCAAGACTATCAAGGAAAAATCAAGAGCAGCGCGGGCGGCGAGTGGTCTACCCAAAATCGGCTATACGAGCTGCACAAAGATGAAACGGTGATCCCCGCACCCATTGCCCGACCCATGCGAAAGTTTTTTGAGCAAATATCAACCAATGATAACTACCTCACCCCAGCTAACCCAGCGACCCGCAACGCAGCGGCAGCGGCGGCGCTGCGGATCTCAATTGACCCGATTAGCGTTGTCGTCAACGGGCAACCGCAAACGGTTAAAGCAACCGGAAAATGGGAGCCATTTGAGGGGATCAACGCATTTGCAATAGCCTAAGCCAACCCCAAACGGCCACGATCAACCGCTCTCACCAACGAGGGCGGTTTTTATTTGTTCCACTATCTATCAAGACCATGGAATTAGCGCAAAATCGGGCTATTTGGGGTCAATTTGAAGATTAAAATTTGATGAGTAGAACATTAATGAGAGATGATTAAATATTTTTTTTGTTTAAGTAATTACTTAAACAAAAATCGTATAAAATACTTTGTCTCAATAAGATCAATCTAGGGCATTACAAAGGCAAATCTACCCGTACCATATATCTAGCGAAAGGTCTTCAATCTCTGCAATAGGGATAATCAACTGTTCGGTATTGCCCATGAAAAACACAAAGTTTTCATCAACTACCCACCCTCCACGCCTCCTACCGTTATATGTCCCTTGGGCTTGTTGACACTTGTTAAGATAGCTCGAATCGTGCTTATGGTGCTGCATTTGATTGAGGATGAAATCGCAGACAGGAATTAAGTCATGTTCTTCAATAAAATCAGAAAGAGCCTTATGAAGTGCTACAAACGCCTCGCGATATGCGATATGGCGCACCTGTACTTCTGGGTATGGCTCTCTAATAGCACCCTCCCCTACCGATAACTCTTTTGCAGCCTTATATTGATCAAGCAATAGGGCCATTCTTGCCCTTCTGTGTTTTTCCATATAACCCCCAACGGTAAGATTTAGATTAATTTTATCGATGAATTGCTTTAAATAAAGCTAATAAAAACAGCGGCATTATTAATGCCAGCAACAAAAAGAGAAAATAAGGCATTACAAAGTCATAAAACGAAAACAAGCGAGGGTAGCAACGCGCCAAATTACCAAAACCCTTGGAATAGCGGCATTAATCCTGCCAGTAATCAGGCGTAGCCCGCCGAAAAACAGCGGCAACATTGTTGCCAGTAAATCAAAATCGTTTTATTCCATTACAAAGCCATAAAACGCGCTAGGGCAATTAGAGTTAATCCCAACATCGCCAAACACGATCCCCCAAGCGGCACTAATGTTGCCAGTAAAACCGCCAAAGAGCGCATAGCGCGGTAGCATTATTGTGCTATTCGTGCTTTTATGGCATTAGAAAGCCAAATAGCGCATAGCGCGGTAGCACGCGCATGCCTGGTCAACGAGCCATGGCCAACCAACCAACACGGGCAAAACCGCGCAGATCGGGCATAAATTCTGCCCATAGGCTAGCCTATGGCTTGCTAGTGGCAAAAAATGAGCATACTGGTTTTCAGTATCCTGAAAATCAGTAGCCTGTAAATTAGGACTTAACTAGATCCATGGTTAATAACAAGAACCATGGATCATGGCGTTGCGTTGCAACACCCACCAGCATCGAGCATATTGGTTTTCAATATCCTGTTTTGCAATATATTGTAAATCCGTCCTTAACTAGAACCATGGTTAATAACCAGAACCATGAAGATATGGCTTGCTAGCGCAACCCGATCCCCCGTTTGCTTTTGATTGAAAATAACCCCAAAGCCAACACATAAACACCACGCCAGCAATTGCCACAGCTAGCCCATTGCTGCAATTGACCCCTATCGCGACACGATGATCGGATCAAGGTCGATTCAAGGGCTTAGAAGCCGTTACAGAGCGTCATCCCCTTGCAGCTTGCCCAACTAGCCCGATTTTGAGCCAACTGGCAACAATTCAGCCAACCCAACGGGCTTGCTTGCTCGATTGATTAGGGCAATGGGCCAGCTTTAATATGTGTTGGCAACCCTTGCCACCCATCCAAGCCGCTCACAGTGCGCACAATCAGCCCTAGCAAGGCTGAATGGTTCCGGCGCGGTAGTTGCGCGGTAGTTGCACGATTTGAACGCGATTTGTGCATGGTAGTTGCGCGAGCCAGAGCGGGGCGGTTTGCGCTAGCAAGCCATGATCTCTTATGGTTCTGGTTATTAACCATGATTCTAGTTAATGTACTGGTTTTCCGGAGCCGGAAAAACCGTATACGGAAAATGCCTATACGGTTTTGACCGGATACCAAAAAACCGTATCCCAAAAAACGGTATCCCGTTAAATGGGACATTAACTAGAATCATGTTAATAACCAGAACCATGAAGATATGGCTTGCTAGCGCAAACCGATCCCCCGTTTGCTTTTGATTGAAAAAATAACCCCAAACACCAACCCCAAACACCACGCCAGCAAACGCCACAGCTAGCCCATTGCCACAATCAACCCCAAACGCGACACGATGATCGGATCGGGGCCAATTCAGCGCCTTAGAAGCCGTTACAGCGCGTCATCCCCTTGCAGCTTGCCCAGCTAGCCCGATTTTGAGCCAACTGGCACGATTGAGCCAATCGGGCGAATTGCTGCAAACGGGCATGGCGGGTCAATTTAGGCTATTCCAGCATCGTTAGGGATGGTGGAATTAATGCAAAACACAAAGCCCATGGATCGCCCATGGGCTTTGTGCTATCGGACGTTCTCGGAGTACACACAGTGAGAACGCTGCTAGTATAGTCAACATTCAAGAATAGTCAAATTGATAAATAAGGCATTAGAAAGGCTTATTTTTGACTTGATATAATAGATTTTGTTATATGTAATCAAATCAACCCAAGCACCAAAAACCCCCCGCAATTGCGAGGGGCTTGAGGGTTACTACTTGTTACCAGATTGTATCTAGCCAAGCGCGGCGCGGAGGGCTGATTGAGCGCTATCAGGCGTGAAGCCAAGCGCCATCAGGGCATTGATTGCGCCTTTTGCCAGTATATCAGCCATCGCCAGCGTTGCGGCATCAAGCACCGGAGCGGCAACCGAGAAGCGCATGCCCGACTCGGTGTAGACGGCGGTCACTTCAGCATGCAGGGTTGGCGTGTTGTCGAACCGATCATAACTAACAACAACAAAATCAGCGAGCGGATTGATTGAGCCAATTGGCGCAACCCATGCGATAAAGCCATCGACGGCAATGATTTTGTGCGTTGCGTTGGTTGCGGGTGTGTTGGTGAAGGTTGCCATGGTCGTTTCTCCTTTGGGGCGTTGCTGCGCCTTGAAAGTTGTTTGATGCTGCTATTGTACCCGATTTATACCGTTTCTATATAGGACTTTGGTACTTTGATTATATAGTTATTAGATGATTATTGACGATTTGCTACACAACACATATACTTAACCTTAGCAAAACCAATGGAGTACAGCACATGGATGAACAAGAATTTTTGACTAGCACAGAGGCGGCGGCGATTTTGGGAGTCAACCCAAGCCGCATGTATGCCCTTCACAAAACAGGGCGCTACGGGCGGCGGATCGATGGCTATATTGTCTTTACTCGGGCAGAAGTAGAGGATTACGCACAAGACCGCTTGAAACGGCAAAAGGGTGGGCGGCCAAACTTTCACACACGCCCAAAAAAAGCAAAGTGGGCTAGCTGCGCAGCAACGCACTAGCCCATGGGCATGATTAACCATGGTAATCAGCCGCGCACAGGTTAGCATACCGCACGCGGCATAGCAACTACAAGGAAACAAAAGCTATGCAAACATTCGCAGAAAGCCCAACCCCAGCCACGGCGGCAGCAGTTGTACCAGGTGATTTGCCAGGCGCAACCATTCCAAGCGCACCCATTGCAGCACAACCCACGAGCCAAACCACAACCAAGCCACGCGCCAAGCGACCTAGCACGCTTTACGACAAGGCGGGTCAAACCCTCGCATTGTTCATGGCGATCGCGTTGGCTGTTGGTATTTGGTTGATCGGTGCCAAATTCACCCTTGAGTTTTTGACATTGATGGGCGTGAATTTAGCCCCGTTGGCTTTGGGCCAATGGTTGATCCCGTTGGCAATTTCAGCGGGTGAGCTTTGGCTGTGGCCCAAGGGATCGAGCGTTTGGCAACGTTGGGCAGTTTGGGCAGCGGTTTTGCTTTTTGATGTTGGCTCCAGCTGGGCGGGCTTCACAGAATGGGCAGGTGGGCGCTTTATCCCTTTATTTGCGGGCTTTACTCTGCCATCGGGTGGTTTTGCCTTGCACGCGCTAGCCTTGATTTTAGGCCTTGGTTTTGCATTCTTGCCAGAAAAGATCGGACGTTGGGCCGTGGCCGAGCTTCGTGGGTTATGGGGTTAATCGCTATGAATGTAGGCACGCTAATTTTTATGCTAGCCCTTGCAGCGCTGCTAGTTGCGGGCGTTCGTTACCGCAAAATGGTATTGCTGGTTGCCGATTTGCAAGCCGATTTGAACGATGCGAAGGCCATGCTAGCCAAAGCCGCAGCAACCATAGCCGCCCAACCAAAGCCCGCAGCGGCAATACACTACGTGGAGCCGGTATCAACCTACGTTGATCGAACCCCGCTAGCAGGCGCAGGCAACGCACTAGCCAAGCCACCCGCCGACCTGCGCACGACGATCAACGAACTTTCGAAGCACACCAACGGGCGGCGCTATTTCATCCCCCTTGGATGGTCAGTTTCAGGCCTAACGGGTGCATCATTGCAAGGCGATGTTAACCACATTCTGATTAGTGGCATGAGCAACGCAGGCAAGGACAACGCAGCGTTGGGCATGTTGCTCTCTTTGGCGCTCACCCATAGCCCGCAGGAGCTACAAATAGGCTTGATCGACGGTAAGGGGCTAGATTGGTTAGGATGGCGCAACAAGGCCCATACATGGCTATTGGCAGATGAACCCGAGCGGATCGGAGATGCCATGGCCAAGCTCACCAACGAGCGACGGCGACGGCGTGAAATTCTCGCAAATGCTGATTGTGCCAATTGGGATGAATACCACGGGCATGACTTGCCCTTGCTGGTTGTGTTTATTAGCGAATTGTCATTGCTTGAAGATGCAGTTAAAGCCCGTGAACTAGGCGCATGGCTCAATAGTGAGCTATCAGCGGGGCGGGCGTTTGGCATCCGGTACATTATCGGAACCCAAAATGCTAGCAACTTCGAAACCCGTTGGAGAGGTCAGATCAGCCTTCACATGGCCTCATCCCAACCAAACAGAGCTGCCGACGAACCAAACACGGGCATGGCAACCAGCGACCTAGAGGCAATCGGGGTCATTCCCCCCAGCAAACTCATTGCCCCGCCGGATGGCGCGGGCGTGTTCACAGTCGTGCAAGCACCCAAAGCCGTCACCGTTCGAGTGCCATTCTTAACCAAACAGCACCGAAAGTTTTTGCTTGATCAATTGCCCGATGCGCCTAAAAAGCCCTTACAGCAGGCAAGCGCACCCGTTGCCAGCAATGCCAACAATCAAGCCCAACCAAACCAGCCCGACGCGATGTTAGCGGCGCTACTGAATGGTGAGCCATTGATCGATCAACGTAGCATCAACCAAAGCAGCGATTTAGCACGCGATAATGGGCTAAACAACGCATCCGGTAGCACCCAAACGGGCGGTAGCACTCAGGCAGTTTTGAGCGTGAATCAAAGCCCGCTAGTAGCACTACCTGTTGTTGCTGGAGTCGATCCCGCCGAAGTAAAAAAGATAGCTGAAGCAGCCCCCCGCCATAAATCGCGGAGCGCACTTTGTAACGAGTTATACGGTATCCGAGGCGGCACACCATACAATCGGGTGAAGTTGGTTTGTGATGCGTTGGGCTTGCTTGAAGCGCCACAAATTCAGCAAGCAGCCTAGTCATGTTCACACCAAAGGGAACGCCCTCAACAGCCAAAGGTCAAAACTATGACATGCAAGCAACCGGACGCAGTGACCAACCATGAGGGCGATTCCCCATTCCAGCAAGCCATGAAATTGGCAGGGACGGCATGCCTAATCGGCATTAACCTAGAGGGTGAGGCAAAGCAGCGATTAGCACGCTACCTAAAGACGCTTGGAGTGATGCTAGCCCAAACCGAGGATGAGGGGATCGAAGTCGGAATCGAGAAAGAGGGAAAATGATATAATTGGAGACAAGAAAACAGCGCTAAGGCTCTACCGACCAAAGTTTCGCCCGCGCTGTTGCTCAACAGTTCAAACATTTGGGGAAATGTTTGAACGTTTATATATTGTTTGGGTAAGCCCACTATAGCAAAATCAGCCATGGCCGTCAAGATATACTCTGTTTAATGGCTACTTCCACCCTTTACCCATACTAACGCTTGAGCCGCGTTATCAGCTCAAAAACTATACTGTAGTGCATGCGTATTCCCCGACGTATTGCACTCTTTTTTTACCAGATTAAAAGCAAAAACCACCGTTGCAAGCGGCGGTTTTGCGGGCTAAAATCGGTACAAACATGGGTTACCATCCAATGCCCATTGTACCAAATTTAGCCTAATCTGGCAAGCGCCAAGGGGCTAAAAATGGCAGTACAATCACCTAAACCACCAATCGAGACGGTTCACATATCAAACTTTCCTATCATTGCATCGCGACATAAACGCGCGGCGATCCCTTCGCAACAAGAGCCACAACCAACCCCGCTACCACAACCAACCCTACCCGACGAGCTGCGAGCCATGCATGCCTGGACTCCATGGATTGCTGGCAATAATGATGCCAAATTCAGAAAGATCCCATGCGATGCAACGGGCGCAGCCGCTACCAATTACGCCAATTCGCCCATGAACCTTCAGGATGCCCGATCAATAGCCCAGGCGGCGGGCGAAAACTACAAGAAAAGCCGCGCAACCGGAGTAGGGATCGTATTGCAGCATGCTCATTGCCTTGTGATCGACCTTGATGATTGTTTTGATCAGGGCCAATTCACCACAGATCATGCGCGGATCGTTGCATCAATCGTTGCCAGAAAAACCTATGCAGAGGTCAGCCCATCAAAACGAGGGGTTAAAATCTTCGGGCGAATTGACGACGATACATGCAGCCAAATGCGCGAATTGATCGAAAAAATCAATACAAAAACCGCATTCAATATTGAATTACTGCATGCATCGCTCAATATCACACAGTTTGCAGCAGTGACGGGCAAGCGCCTAGAATCAAGCCCGCGCGTGTTGGCCGACATCAGCACCGAGGTCAAGCAACTTATTGCATGGTGCATGGCCAATGCCCCCGCCAAAACCCCAACCAAGCCAGCTAGGATCGAGAAAAACCAAGCCGCCAGCGACGATCTACAGCCAAGCATCGAGGTTTCATTTAACCAAGCCTACACCGTGCTAGACATACTAGAACGGAACGGCGGCACAATTGATCGTCGCAACGGCGGAAAAGCTGGACGGTCATGGCATTGCCCATGCGGCGCTCACACGGGCAAGGATGGCAGCTTGCTTATAAAACAATCCAACGATCCCGCCAAATATGGGCTTTACCTCGTGAATGCGAAGAACCCCGCATGCGCCCTATGGAGTAATAACCGAGGCACGAGCGCATTTGATGCAATGAAGATTCTTGAGGCAGGCGGAGATCATAATAAAGCCCGCGATATTGCCCGCCATGATCTTGCGTTGCCAGCTTTTGAGCGCCAAAAATCAAGCGTAATAATCACCAGCAACCCTATTCACTCGGAGCGGATCATGCCACTCAAAAACAGCGAAGCCCAAACAACCCTAAGCCACATCAAAGATCGATTAATGCGTGAATCAATCAGCAAAAGCCAACGGATCATACTTGCCAGCATGATCGATTGTGCAGATGAAAATCTGTGTTTTCAAGTTAGTTTTGATGCACTAGCAGTTGCAGCAAACGCAACCAAGCGAACTGCAATCAATTGCGTTAATGCGTTGATAAAGTTGGGTTTTATTCGTCGCTATGTGACCTCAAACGGCATGGGCGGGCATGCAGCTAATACCTACCAGTTATGTAACCACGGGCAAGGGCTTGAGAAAAATCAAGCCCCCGAGCAATCCCCCGCCAAAATTTCACCCCTTGTAGATAGTGTCCCCGAGGTGAAAAATAGTGCATTGAAAATTTCACCCCCTGTAGATAGTGGCTTAGTTGGGGATTATACGCAAAATTGCCCAATTTTTTGGGATGAATTAGCTCAAGAATCTGGTAATTTACGCCAAAATTTCACCCCCTTACTTAATTAACTAAGTAAGGGGGATTAATACATGATCATGTAATTTAGTATTACTTAAGCGTGCTGAGAAAAAAAGAATCAGGGGGATAGCAGCCCAAAGCCAACCCCCTAACTTTGCAACCACAGGGAACGTCCCGAGCAAGCCCAGAGGGGCCATGAATGGAAACAGCGGCACAATCAACGGCAACCCTAGCAGTTTATCCAACGGTGCAACCTGATCTTTTAGTTAGTCACTCAGTCTATATCAGTCAATCGGGCCAACAGTATATTAGAGTGAGCATTGAAGGGCGATTTAGCCGCTACAGCGTTTACAACCTGTCGGATCGGTGCTTTATTGATCGCGGTGATTGTCCAAAACCATTGCAAGCGGCGATAGCTTCAGCATTGGCCCAACTGGCAACAGATGGCAAGCTGCAATGGTTCTGGTACTCGCATAAGGGCATTGTTTGGGCAGGCCCAGCCCAACGGGCGGCACTCAATAACGCATTAATTGTCCATGTGCCCGCAAATGCAAGCCCATGGACATCATAACTGTATGCATGGCAGACTAAAGAATTAGCAATAAAGGGGATTGAGCTATGGTCAATATTCGATTGGTTGGCAGTAGCAAGGATGAGCTAGAGCAAGCCATGGACAATCTCACTAAGGCAACGGGCGGGGCGGTGCAATGGGCTAGTAGGGCTAGGATGGGGCGCAAGGGTGATTACCTCGTCTATGGCGTGGTGCTAGCCCAGCCAATCCAACCCATTGACCAGGCAAAAGCCCAAAATCAGGCCAACCAATCCGATGATTGAGCTAATTGGCAGCAATTCAGCCAAACATGCGGGCGGGGTTGGCTAGTTGCGAGGGGTAACGGGGCGGGGCGGGGTGCTTTCGTCGCTTAGAAGCCCGCTCACAGCGTCACTTTTTTGGGGTCAATCGGGCAAATTGCCACTAGCTGGCAACTAGCCCATTTTATTTAGTCCACTATCCCACAAGAGCATGGAATGATCGGCGGGCGGGCAAAGGCAACCCTTTCTTTGATACAGTTTGGTGCGCACGATTGCCCGCCGGATGGCGTATCACGAAAAGGGTGCTAGTAAGGCGAGGCAACAGCACATGGTTAGAATTGTAATAACTGGCAAAACGCAGGGCGATGTAGTGCGAGCCATAACCGAGATGCGCGAGGG
>NZ_BAABRU010000053.1 GCF_039545135.1 Herpetosiphon gulosus
ACAACACGCCGCCAACAGACCGAGGGTGCAGGCTATGCCGTCGATGATTTTGAGCTTGATTGGGAGCACCAAGTCGCGGTCTGTCCGCAAGGGCATGTGAGTACGGGATGGCAATCGCCCACGTTGGCGGGAAAACCCGCGATCCGTATCCGCTTTCGTGGGATAACGTGCCGTGCCTGTCCAGTTAGGGCAGCCTGTACGTCGGCCAAAACGGGGCCACGGCAATTGACGATATACCCGCAGGCATTGTATACAGTGATGCAGGCCGCACGACAACGAGAAGCGACCAGCGCGTTCAAGCTAACGTATGCCTTACGATCAGGGGTGGAGAGCACCATAGCGCAGCACGTCCAGCGCTTTGATGGCCGCATCAGTCGCTATCGTGGCATGCAACGAACGCATTTGCAACAACTGCTGATTGCAACGGCGACCAACCTTGTTCGCGTGATTGATTGGTTGTGGGATAAACCGCTTGATGAGCAGCGACGACCACCCGGCGCGTTTGCACGCTATGCACCGCATCGCCTATCGCGACGGACGATGTTGGCATGATAGAGTGACTTACCCAACAGCGTCCGGGCGTGCTGAATACTATCGAGCGAGGGTGCGGGTCGATTGCCTGAAAAGAGATCTTAAGTCTTGCAAGATAGTGGAATAATTAAGCCGAAGAAAAAGCGCCTGACGAGCGTATGGTGGCCAGCGGCGGTTCAGCCAGGCGACCGTGCATTGATGGCTACAACCACGCCGACCCCTGCTCTTGGGTTCCAGAGCACCGCCCATCCTGACAGCGTGGCCCGCTGTTGACTACGCTTTGTTTACGCCCCACGGCTATCCTCTCCACGTATTCCGTTGTCGGGTGATGCGGGAGAGCTTCCTGACGAATGCCCCTGCCGACGCGCTGTTTCGGCAGGAGGTCAATGCTCCCCACCACGGCGGCGCACTGGATTGTGGATCAGCGTTTTGCGGCTTGCTTGGAGGTGGTATGGGTCTATCAGTGTGCGCATCGCGTCGGTTACGACGCATTGTTTCGATCATGCTGCTCGCCGTGGTGACGATGGCTGGTGGGGTCATGAGTCAGCCAGCGAGGCCATCGTTGGCGACGGCCCCGCTGGCCGCAGCGGACTGGGCGGCCATCCAGGCGCTGTTGCCACTGCACCAGCAGGTCTATTTGAAAGCGTCGCAGGCCTCGGCGAACGATCATCTGGGCTACAGCGTCGCCGTGTCGGGTGATACCGTGGTGGTGGGTGCGTACATGGACAAGAGCAGCCTCGCGGGCGTGCAAAACAGTGCCACGCCGACGGTGGATACGGCGGCGAACCAAGCGGGGGCGGCGTATGTGTTTGTGCGGAACGGGACGACGTGGAGCCAGCAGGCCTATCTGAAAGCGTCGCAAGTGTCTGCCGGCGACCTCTTTGGATTCAGTGTGGCGGTGGCGGGGGACACCATTGTGGTGAGTGCGCCCTACGAGGACAGCAGCACCATGGGCGTGCAAAACAGTGCCACGCCGACGGTGGATGAAAGCACTCTAGGGGCGGGGGGGGCGTATGTGTTTGTACGGAACGGGACGACGTGGAGCCAGCAGGCCTACCTGAAAGCATCACAGGTGTCGGGAACCGACCTTTTTGGATTCAGTGTGGCGGTGTCGGGGAATCTGGTGGTGGTAGGAAGCCCCAATGAGGACAGCAGCACGATGGGCGTGCAAAACAGTGCCACGCCGACGGTGGATGAAGCGCTCCTCGATGCGGGGGCGGCGTATGTGTTTGTGCGGAACGGGACGACGTGGAGCCAGCAGGCCTACCTGAAAGCATCGCAGGTGTCGGGAACTTTGTTACATGGAATTGTTGCGGATCGGCGGCTAGGGGAGCAGGCCTACCTGAAAGCATCGCAGGTGTCGGGAACCGACCTCTTTGGCGCGAGCGTGGCGGTGTCTGAGGAGACCGTGGTGGTCGGCGCATACGCTGAGGACAGTAGCCTCGCGGGCGTGCAGAACAGTGCCACACCAACCGTCGATGAAACCGTTGCCGATGCGGGGGCGGCGTATGTGTTTGGGCGGAGTGGAACGACGTGGAGCCAGCAGGCCTACCTGAAAGCGTCGCAGGTCTCCGCGTCCGATTTCTTTGGCTATAGCGTGGCGGTGTCCGAGGAGACTGTGGTGGTCGGCGCATACGCCGAGGACAGCAGCACGATGGGCGTGCAGAACAGTGCCACGCCGACGGTGGATGAAAGCGCCTCAGGGGCGGGGGCGGCGTATGTGTTTGGGCGGAGTGGGACGACGTGGAGTCAGCAGGCCTACCTGAAAGCGTCGCAGGTGTCGATGGGGGACTTGTTTGGCTACAGTGTGGCGGTGTCCGGGGAGACCGTGGTGGTCGGCGCATACGCCGAGGACAGCAGCACGATGGGCGTGCAGAACAGTGCCACGCCGACGGTGGATGAAAGCGCCTCAGGGGCGGGGGCGGCGTATGTGTTTGGGCGGAGTGGGACGACGTGGAGTCAGCAGGCCTACCTGAAAGCGTCGCAGGTCTCTGCGTCCGATTTCTTTGGCTACAGCGTGGCGGTGTCCGGGGAGACGCTGGTGGTGGGAGCCTACCACGAGGACAGTAGCACCGCAGGCATTCAGCACGGGGCGCTGCCGACGGTCGATGAACGCGCTCAAGGGGCGGGGGCGGTGTATGGGTTTACCAGTCATGGACTGGAGTCGCGCATGCAGTATCTGCCGTTGGTGGCAACCAGCCAGCCGCAGCTGATTGCGGCCCTCACCACGGACGGCGTACCGACAACGCCCGTGAGTACGCCCGGGATGATCTTCTTAACAACGACGATCACGCTGCCGTCAGGCTTGCCGAGCGGTGGTCACTATTGGCTATCGGCACGTCCAACGACGCTCGTACCAGGCTTGGTTGATGATGCGGTCATGCTGCGGGTGGGGCCGACCGAGATCCTGCGGCATCACTATGGGATGACGGGCGAACTCCAAGCGGCGTTGGTGGAGGTTCCCGCGAGCGTGCTGCTGCCGTGGACGGGGCAAACGGTCACGGTTGTCTTCACGGATATTTCCGGGAGTGTGTACAGTAGCACCCCGTTGTATCTGGTGTGGACACCCTAAGGTGCAGCCCCGCCGCGACCGGAGCCGCCACCGATCACGGATGCACCCCCGTGGTGGTCGAGGGGCACACAGCGGTGTCATCGCTCTGGGAGTACACCGCTGGAAGGCCTCCCCCCCGATGGTTCTATGCAGTAACGGGCCAAGGCAGCGGCCAAGCAGCGCACTAAGACCGCCAGAGGCACGAGCAAGGCGACGAAAAAGCCCGCGCCGAGCGTGCGGACATGCAACCAAGCGACGGTGCATCGACGATTGGCGGTCTTGGTGCGCAGGCGATCCGTTCTCTGCGCGTGCGTGATTGATTCGGCGAGGAATCAATGCGGGATCTTGTTTTGGCATTGGCGCTGCGCATGCCCACGGCTGGCGATCCGGGAAACTGACAGAATCTGGCGGCGGGTGTCTCGTTCTTGGCGCATGCTTGTCCCACAATGGAATCGCTTTCATCAGGAGATGGCGTGCATGGGTGCGGATGAGTGTCTGTGACATGGAGGCTGCGGATGGAATACGATGACAGGTCGTCAGGAGGGACACGCGGGCGGGTGCGAGCCGAGGTCTGGGTGGGGGTGGGGATGGTTGGTCTCGTGGCGTGGCTGCTCACCCTGCCAGCGGTCTATCCAGCAGGGGCGGCAACCGATCCGCCGCTGCGTCCGCTGCATGGAGAGGTGAATGCCGAGACGGCACGGCCCCTCGGATCGGTCATGCCCACGCCAACGGGTATGGACGGAGCCGGATCAGCCGATTTCGGTGAACAAGCCGCCTCACCGGAGTGGGAGACCGCCTACCACAGTGCCCTTGGGGTTGATCCGCGCGTGGAACTCGTCCCGGGGCAAATCTATCCCTTTGCGCATCCGGCGCATGGGGTGATTGACCAAACGACGGGGGTGACGATCTCCGTGATCAGACCCGCACAGTCCATGACTGACCTGAGAATTCTCTATGGAACGGGTATCCCGAATAATTTTGATTCGTACCCATCCTGTGACCTGGAATTCGCCTTTGTCTTCGACGGCAGCTTTCGGGGTCAACCGGAACGATCACACTTGATCGAACAATGTATGATTCCGCCCCACCCCAGCGGAACGCGGGTGTGGTATCGGGTATACGGAACCGCCAATCCTGGCGATCCACCCATGACTTTCCACTTGCTGCCCAGTCCCGGTTTGGAGCCGTGTACGCAAATTAACCCCTTGGGCCAATGTATCTATGAAACCTTGGTGTTTCCTGCCCTCCACCTTCCGTCGAACTTCTACGATGTCGGCTATGCCAGCCCAACGCCCACGGAGACCGCGACACCAACCAACACGCTGACCAACACGCCGACCAATACACCCACGGAGACCGCGACACCGACGAATACGCCGACCAACACGCCAACAGAGACCAGTACGCCAACCAACACGCCGACCAATACGCCGACCGAAACACCAACCAATACGCCGACCAATACACCGACGAATACGCCGACCAATACACCAACCAATACGCCGACCGAAACACCAACCAATACGCCGACCAATACGCCGACCAATACACCAACGGACACCATGACCCCGCTTCCGCCGCGCTACACCGTGTTTTTGCCATGGGCGCGGAAATAACGGTGTAGCGCGGCGGCTGAAGAGCGTGCCGCATTGGGTGGGAGCAACCTATCACGCGGAATCCATGGGGTGCGGGATGGACACGCTATGCTGTCCATCCCGGGTGTGGAAATCATGAAAAAGAGGGAAAGGGGCATTAATTTGTGTTAACCGCAAGGGCCGACTTGGCCCGTGTGTCAGATGCATTATCGCGTGGACATAATTGTATTGACATAATAATCGGTTTTATCATCAACGGTTGTAGCAAAGTCGTATGATGAGCGCCTGGTGACTCGTGACAAACGGCGATTATTCGTGGACGGTGTCAGGTTGGAGTATACCCTATCCTGATGTCAGGTTTCCTTTCAATTATTGTCAGAGTAGGGTTATTTTTATCCTTTCTTGACACTCTTTCAGCGAGGCCTTAAACCCTAGTCTGACAAATAACGACCTATCCGTGTTCGTACCATTTGTGGCTATTGTGACTCCAGTACGTACTATTTTATGTGCGTTATACTAGGGTATCTAGCATCTGTATATGAGCGAGGACTCTATGACCTCTGTGGCATCCTATCCCGCATTTCGTGCGCTTGCTGAACTGGCAACGCACATGCTTGATCGTGAGGGTTCATATCTTCAATGGCAACAAGCGGTTGAAGCGTATTATGCGACCTGCGTGGCGATCGTTGGCCATGGTGAAGTGTCGATTGAAACCGCAATCCATCGCGATACTCCTTCGGCCTATGGGCGGATGATTTCCCCCCGAAATGCGGGGCGCTGCCTCCATGATTTTTTACGGACAACCCATTTTTTACAAGGGGTTGCGGCAGCGATTGACGAAGCCCGCCACCGCTTTCCTGATGAGTGTCTCCGCATCCTGTATGCGGGATCGGGGCCATTTGCGCCACTCGCATTTCCACTAATGACGCTTTTTGATCCCGCATCGGTCCAGTTCTCTATTCTTGATTATCACCAATCCGCCTTGGATGCAGTCCAGCAGCTTGCGACGCATTTTCATGTTGAAGCATCGATTGAGGCGTATATTCAGGCCGATGCAACCCAATTTACGCCGATCAAACCGTATCATATTATCGTTACCGAAACGATGCAGAAGGGCCTTGCCAATGAGCCGCATGTCGCCATTACGGCGCATCTCGTGCGCAGTCTGCTCCCTGGAGGACTGCTCGTTCCTGAACGGATTATCGTCACGGCCATCGTTGCCAATCTTGCCAAAGAGTTTTCCTTTAATACAGATACGGAGATTCCGACGCGTGAACGGATCATCTTGGGGCCAATCTTTACGGTTGATCAGACCACCATGGCCAACTATACGGTGGCCTATCCTGAGCCACTCGTGTTTCCTCCAACCACGCTCAGCATTCCGCCGATCATCGCGGATATCCGAACACTCGCCTTACAGACCCAAATCCAAACCTATGGCGATATCTGGTTAGATGACTATCAATCAGGATTAACCTATCTTACGCCGATTGACGCTCTCGAACGGATGCCCCACGGTGGAACCCTGACGATGCAGTATATCCTTGATGATCAGCCCCGGTTTATCTGGTCAATCATCGATGAAGCAAGCACCATAGACGCATAGGATCATGATAGCCATCCCAGCATATTCGTTGCGCTTTATTGCGGATAGGCTAGTATGACTCTTAATTCCACAGCGCAGATACGCAAATCCAGCCTCGCAATGCGAGGCTTTCCCGGCTTTCCTCAGGCACTCCATTGATCGATATTAACATTATCACCTCGCATTCGTTATCCTAACAGGTTTAAACAGTCAATTACTGTTTGCTTGCTTTTTGATAGCAACCGCTCGTGACGCTCAACAAAGGCGGTGTTTGTGTATTGTCGTGATTGACAGAGCGGGTGTTTACGATCTATACTAGGGCATTCTTGTATGAGATAGCAAGGAAATAGGTGAGAGTGGGTGGAGAAGACTGCGTGTCCCAATCCCTCATTACAACTATACCCTATAATGAGGACATTCTTTGAAATGTCCTTCTCTACAAGATCCTCATCGCCATGTTTTGTTATACTTGAGGATCACCTGTATGCAGCAAAGAACCGTGCACCGACGGATTCGCCTGATTATTTTTTTCTGGTTCGTGATCAGCCTTGTCCTACCGTCTACGGCAAGAATGGCCGAAGCTGGGGCGATCAATGGCCAATCAGAGACACCGGTAGCATCAATTCCCGTTATCGATACTGGTCTCCCACCGTCTGTTGATAGGGCGTTCATTCCCAATCAGGGACAACATGATGCGTCTGTTGCCTATGAAGCACTTTTAGACCACAACAGTGTTCAGTTTATGGCTAATACGGTTGCTTATACGATGCAACGGGTATCTCCGACCCCTGCGACAACACAGTACGAATCACATCGGGAATCCTATCACCTCACGATGAACTTCTTGGGGACGGCGACACCCGTTGTGACAGCAACGCAACAAGTCCCTGGGATTTTTAACGACTATCGTGCAAGTGACCCATTGCGCTGGCGATCGGGCTTATTGCGCTATCAGCAAATAACCTATCAGGAGTTGTACCCAGGGATTGATCTGGCATATACGTTTGATGGCACAAATTTAAAAAGTACCTATATCGTGACACCGACAACAAATCCTACGCGTATTCAGTGGTCGTATACCAACGCCGTACCAACACTGGCAGCCGATGGTGCACTTATCCTCAATGATCTGACCATGACACCGATCATGACCGAATCGGCACCGATTGCATGGCAAGAAATTGCGGGCAACCGTATTCCGGTTCATGTGGTCTATCAATTAGACCCGAATGGCATGGTCGGGTTTACGGTTGGGATGTATAACGCGGCTTATCCCCTCATTATTGATCCGACCATGACGAGTACTGTCATCAATGGTTTTAGAGCACTCGCGATGGATAACGATGACCAAGGAAATATCTACGTAGCAGGGTGCTTCAACGATTTTACGAGTGTCCGAAAATATGCTGCTGATGCCAAAACGTTTGTATATGAAACCCTAGGATCGCAATTTACGTGTGGCAATGATATTGCCGTCGATGCGCAAGGTGGCGTTGGGGTGGTTAGCGGGCGAGGATATGGAAGTCCCGATATTGCTGTCTATCTCCGATTAAATGCGATGGGCGGGAAGGAGTGTAATCCAATTGAGTTAGCCGCCGGAAATGGAGCTTCCGTCCACCGTATTCTATATAATCCTGCAAATAGCCGGATGTATGTGGTCTGGGCTAGTGGGAGTAATGGAACGTCTCTCACAACATTTAATGGCTGTACTCAAACAAGTTCAACCGCGTTTAATGGCTTTGGGCCTGGAATGACGGTTGATGCTGATGGTACACTTTACTATACAGTTGCGAGTGGCTCTGGCGCAAATCTTGTACAAAAACCACTCAATAGCCCTCAACGCAGCTTTGCAACGGACGGTGACGGCTATGTGGCGGTCAATGATCTCTATATAGTAATTGCCGGCTGGACTCCGATCGGGAGCTTTATTGCAAAACACTTGCATTCTGGAGACTTTGTAGGATCGTATAGCTTGCCGATCGATACAAGTATTACGGCACTTGCGCTCGATAGTCTTGGGATGATCTCTATGAGTGGATCAACCCAATCAACAGCGTTTCCGCTGGCGGGGAGTACAATAGTCCTGGATAGTAACAGAGGGAATGGCTATGTGCTCAAATTAGATCTCCAACCATTACAATCTACGCTGATGTATAGTGTGCTAATTCCGCATCATCGGGAATCAGACTATAGCAGTAGTGTGAGCGATATTGGCTTAACCGATAATCAATTGGTTTTTGTTGGTGACTACACCACAGGTGCCGCCGAAACCGATCAAAATGCCTATAGTCGAATTGGGATTGTGCGTGGTAGTAATCTTAGTGCAACATTCGAGCGTACGACGACGCTTCCTATCAACTCGCAAGGACAAGAACAGCTAACCGTCAATACCGATAGTGGATGGTATGACCAACCCTATCTTGAGTATACACTGACCATTAATAATGACACTGCAACCGCCCAAACATTGGAGATTAAGAGTCCAGAGAGTGCGAGTCAACATATTAATGTCTGGCAGACGAAGGCATCAGCAAATCCCACTCAACCGCTACCGACGGAAAGCTTTTTATCACTTGACTTAACGGTTGCGGCCCATGAGACGGTTGTCATTCCGCTTGGGATCTGGGTAAAACCGTACTTTGAACGAAACCTCGTCCCAGAAATATGGATTCGGCCCCAAGCGCTCAATCAGCCTTCTTTTACGGTTCAAGCAGCACCGATTCATGTTCCAGTTGCTGCGATTCGGCCCGTTGTGATCGTACCCGGCTTTATTGCATCACTTCCAACGTTTTTTGGTGCGGATGACTATGTTTTAGATCCGGTGTTTGGAACGTTTAATCGACTCATAGCCCAATTAGAATTTATGGGGTATGAAACTGACCAATCATTGATTAAGTTTGCCTATCCGTGGTATGGGCGCGGGGTGGCTGATCCCAACGATCTCGCGAATTTGGGTGGCGATCTAAAACAGCGGATTGATGGCTGGTGGAATGGGAAACAGCGCCGTAGTTATATTCGTGGGGATAGTTTTGATTTTATTACCCATAGTACTGGGGGCTTAATTACGCGCTATTATGGGAGTAAACTGGGCGGAACCAGCAAGATGCATTCGGTCTTTTTTGTCGCAACCCCGCATCTTGGCGCGCCCATAACCTATGCATCCTTAGAAGGCCTTGATCCTCAAATGTTGGATGATAGTTATGATCGTATGGCAAATCGAATGTTTCACGCACTCGCTGTGAAGGCTGGGTGTACAACACTTAATTTTGTCAACGGCGGCTACAATTTTACTGTAGATTCTAAACAGTTATATAGCTATCTTCATGGTGAACCATGTATGACAATGGTTAGTTACGGTATTCCGGGTGATGAAGTGCCATTGAATGGTATACCACGATTACAGCCTGGCATTCCGCTTATGCGTGAGCTGCTGCCAGCCGCTGCGGCAGGGAAATATCTCACGCTGGGGAACGGGAGCAGTGCTGCTGGACCCGCGAATCCGGTGGTTGATGATCTCCATAGCCAGGTGAATACTTTTATTAATGAGGTTTCAGCGCATGGGAATGTATACAGCATGTTTTCGTATGAAAAAAATACGGTTGTTGGATATGCAACCAACACCCAACCCGCGCTTGCGCCGCTGTGGGAACAAGGAACGCGGGTTCCCCGCGGTTGGTTGGCGAATGGGTCATGGGAGCAGCGTATTAATACCTATACACGCACAAAGGGTGGTGATGATACGGTTCCTGCCGCATCAGCAGATTTAGCCACTATTAGTGGTTCGTCTAAGGTGAAATCGTTTGTGTTTTGGGGTGAAATAGCCAATAATGTTCGTCCTTTACCTGCATCAACGGCGACACGGTGGTATGAATCAGACTCCGTTCAACATACTTCCTACTTCAACTTAGAAGAGGGATTAGAGATCGTGGTTGGACATCTCATCAAGCCAACGGCAACGAAGGCAGATATTGTTGCATTACCGCCCATGGTTACCTACAAAGGCGACAGTGTTATTGATATCTATAACCAACTGGATAGCATAGTAAACCTCCTCATCGTTGAGTGTCCAGTAACTATCTTAGTGACTGACGCGCAGGGACGACGCACCGGAACCGATAGTCAAGGGATCACCTACACAGACATTCCTAAAAGTTTTTATACAGGCCATGATCCGGAAACAGGTCCTGACTTCTTGTGGCTTGCGCCGACTACGGATCCGTATACGGTGACGGTGACCGGTATCGATCCAGAACCCTACCAAATTACGAGCTATACCTATTCATCAACCATCGAATTACGCGATGCACTCTGGACGGGTCAGTTGGCTCCCGGTGAAATGATCACCTATACCCTTGATCTAACCACCCGTGCGCCAGGCACCCTTCTTGTTGATGATCATGCTGATCCCGCTACATTAGATCCGTATCGTACCTTTTTTCCATCCCAGCATGTTACCGATTGGTCGGTTGAACAGCAAGGCATTCCATCACTGGATGATCTCTTTGCCTATGAGCGTGTCATCTGGGCAACCGGAACAACCGGAAGTCTTGATCCTGGTGCGGCTCATGTGCTTGATTCCTATCAGACATTCGGTGGCAAAGTCTTACTTACAGGCAATGACCTTGAACAAGAATTACTTGGAACTCTAGCCTTAACCCCAACGCTCCATATTCAGAGTGCGTTAACGACCACAACGAGTCGGCTTATTGATGGTGATGCCTTCTTATCTGGTCTACGGTTCTCATTGAATGGAAGCGCATTGCCAACCCCCTCCGCAGTCATTCCCACGGACAGCCAATCGATTGCCTTCTATCGTGATGGCGATGGGAAAGGTCATTCGGCAGGCATTGCGTATAGCACGCCCGCTGGCGGACGATTGGTCTATTTTGGATTTGATTTGGCAAGTCTGGCATCAGCAGTGGAGCAAACCGCGATCCTGAGCCGGACAATCCAGTGGTTAGACACCGGAGCCTATCCTGATTTGACAACGATTCCCATCGCATTAGGAGATCTGAATCCTGGGAGTGCCTCTGGGATTAACTTGCCAACGGCGACGGCCTCTATCAGTGATACGATCTTCTTCATCGGCACCGATCCGGTGCATGGCAGTGAGCTGTGGGTCAGCGATGGAACCCCTGCTGGGACACGTATCCTGAAAGATATCTATCCTGGCATGAATGGGTCAGGCCTTACGAAGCTAACCTCAAGCGGCCAATTACTCTTCTTTATGGCCAATGATGGTATCCATGGTCCTGAATTATGGGTGAGTGATGGAACTGAAATTGGCACGGTCATGGTGGCCGATCTCTGGCTTGGAACAAATGGAAGTACCCCGAGCTTGCTGACCGATAGGAACGGTACTCTCTTTTTCTCGGCATTTGATGGGCTTTCAGGCATCGAGTTATGGAGCACCGATGGCACAATTACCGGAACCGTACAAGTCAAGGACATAACGCTGGGGGCGGGAAGTAGCAATCCGCGGAATCTCGTTACCGTCAATGACGACCTCTTCTTTACGACCCATGAAACCGGAGTCAATGCATCCGTCAGCTTATGGCGGACGGATGGGACGGAGCAAGGAACGGTGTTGGTGCGCAACCTGAGCCAAACGGTGACTAATCCAAACCCAACGCAGTTGATAGCAATGGATGGCATCCTCTATTTTGTTATGAACACCAGTGGAACGGGAACCGAATTGTGGCGAAGCGATGGAACGGAGCAAGGAACCATGCTGGTTGCGGATATTGCGCCGGGAACAGCAAGTAGCAATCCCGATGCGTTGACGGTGGTCGGATCGATGCTATTCTTCCGGGCTACGGATGGACAGACAGGGACAGAGTTGTGGCGAAGCGACGGAACGACGACTGGGACAATACTGGTCGCGGATATCGCGCCGGGATCGCTCAGCAGTTTCCCGCAACAACTCACTCGGTTCGAGTCAACCATTTTCTTTAGTGCGAGCGATGGTGCAACCGGGGCAGAATTGTGGCAGAGTAATGGAACAATGACCGGAACAAGCCGTATTGCGGATATTGCGCCGGGGGCAATGAGCAGTAGTCCGACCAGCATGTTCACGCACGGAGATAGCCTATTCTTCAGTGCCTTAACGCGTTCGGCAGGACGAGAACTCTGGATGTATAATCCCGCAGCACCCCAACTCAGCCTTCTTGCGGATCTGTGGGATGGAGCCGGTAATGCCAGTCCACGGATGCTGACCGCGCATCCCGACGGAATCTTCATGATCATGGATAATGGGGTCTTTGGCCTTGAACCATGGTTTCTCTCACATACGATGAAACCATAAGACCTATTGAAGGTCTGTTGTATCGGGTTATACTGCGATACAACAGACCTTCACCGACCAGAAAGGATTTGTATGCGCTGGTACGCGTTTGGGGTGGGATTCCTGTTGTTGCTGGGTGGCTGTGCCTCGGAACGCGATCGGGTTGCGCCGATTGTCCTGCCTGACGTGGTTGCGAGCGTCTGTGTGCTCTCGCCATCCCAGCGCTATGTGATTGCCCAGACCTATGACCCCGATCTATTGCCCAATCAAGATCACCCACAGATCCAGATTTTCGATCTCACGACAACGCGTGCTATCACGATTCCGCTAGCTCCTGAGGCGTATCCTGATGGTCTATCACTCACGTGGTATCCCGATGATGTGGTGTTGGCCGAACAACGCTGGTTGTACAATATTCCGCATGGAATTCTTACTGACACCACCACGCTGCCCCATCCACTGCCACCAACGCCCTATCAGTTTGATCTCCCGCAATGGAATCCATCGCCCGACGGGCGGTACGTTGCGAATGGCGCAAAGATTTGGGAACGTGATCCAGTGACCGGTGGGCCAGGTGCAGTCGTGATTGATCTGCCGAACGAATCGTATACCGAGGGGTGTTACAATGCCTGGAGTGCGGATAGTCGGAGTTATTATTTTCTCGATTGGGAGACCGTAGGGCCGCGCCAATCCGGGCCGGGTCCAATTCGCAAAATAACCCTGCCATAATAGAAGATGTACTATTTATCTCTAGAATACGAATTCACATTGGTGGGTTTGTATTCCACGCAACTATCTTAGCTCATTGAACAATCAAAGTCGTAATAGCGGCTGCTATCATTAGTACGTTCATGATGAAAATGAGGGGTAAATGTTGTCCATCTCAAGGGCCGATTTGCTACACAAATCAGTACTCTACGCCCCAAAAAACACGCTGCTAGCGCAGCCAGTTTTCTTGTTGGAGTGACGGCACGGCCACAAAATCACGATCGGTCGTCAAGAGGATTAATCCATAGCGGAGCGCCAGTGCGGCAATCAGCGCATCCACGGTCGCTAGTTGCCGACCGTGCCGCCGTAAGGCAATCTGGAGATCGGCGGCATGCACGGCATCGGTTTCGTCGGGCAGGTAGCAGGGAAAGAGGGCTTGCAGCTGCGCCCACGCCGCCCGATTGGCCACCGCCCGGGGCAAGAGGCCAATGCCAAAAATGAGTTCCGTGACCATCGGGACACAAATCGCAAACGTTGCCCCCTCGGCAATGGCGCTGGTGACCCGCTGCCGCAGCGGATGCCCCGGCGTGATTAAGGGTGAGGCATGATTGGTATCGAGCAAATAGATGGACATGTTAGCGTGGTTCCTCGCGGGCCGCATCATCCGCATTCAAGGTCTGGATCTGGGTTTCAATCGCCTGCCATGTCGCATCCCACGCTTGCCCGACCGCAGGATCAGGGTAATCATCCGCGAGTGCGGCGGCGAGTGCGCCGTGGGCCGGACGAATATGGGCAGGATTGGCTGGTGTTTGCTGGATGCGCTGGACGACGGCCAAGACGTGCGGATCGACCACGGTATCTAAGGCTGTGGTCAATAACGTGACGGCCAGCATTTCCACGGATTGGTGCTGGGCCAAGGCATGTTGTTGTAAGCGCAACGCCAGCGCTTCGGGAACCGTAATGGTTGGCATTGCATGCCTCCTTGGTACTGGATGAACACGATGCAGTCATGCATGACTAGTGTAGCATTGCTTGGCATGGGCAGCAAGAAGCATCGGCTTTTCCGCGTGGTGATAGTGCTCGCTGAGCGGTATCCATTCCGTTCATCGGTTCTGATACAAAATACAAAGTCGGCCCTTGCGGTTAACAGAAATTCCTCCTCATCCTGATCAGTTGGTCGCCCGCCAAAGCCTGTCACGTGCCCGCAAAACCCCACCGCTCGCATGGAGCAATGCCGTGGTTGTAACGACGCAGCACTGACATAGGAGAGCGCAAAGAAGTCGGGGTCATGTGAACCGCCATGGTGCATAACGGCACACGGAGGTGTAGACCAGCCGAATGGTTGAGCGTTGGGAACTGAACCACCCGTAGCGGGAGCCATCAGTCCTTGCGACCGCTGCCCCCGGGACTGTCAAGTAGATTGTGTATTTCGCCCCATTACCCCGGAAAGCGTCCGTCAAAGCGAATGGCCAATTGGTTGCGAATCCGTGCCCAGTTTGGCAGCGTGACCCATTTTGCAGTGATATCGCG
>NZ_BAABRU010000054.1 GCF_039545135.1 Herpetosiphon gulosus
CGCGATATCACTGCAAAATGGGTCACGCTGCCAAACTGGGCACGGATTCGCAACCAATTGGCCATTCGCTTTGACGGACGCTTTCCGGGGTAATGGGGCGAAATACACAATCTACTTGACAGTCCCTATGTACGGCCCCTAAATCCATCTCGACAACCTGAGCCATTGGTCGAATAACATTGGTAGGCGTAGCGACCTCTGGTTCTTGTGTTCCAATTCCAAGCTGTGCATCGCTATTCAGCCCCCAACAACGTATCACTGAAGCCATAATAATGGTACATGAATGGTTGCGTCCACTGCCAAGTTTGGTTGAGCTATTGGCGTTTGCCACTGTAAAAGGAATCATCTCATAGTTATTGGTTGACCCTACTTGATGGAAATCATTATTACCCCAGCACAGCATTTCATTGCCCCGTGCACCGATGCTGGTATTAACAATTGCACAGACATGGTTATACCCGCTCATGATATTCTTAACGTTGGCGGTTAACCCATACACTTGGATTGGGAAGAGCGAAGTGTTAAGTGTTCCATTGCCAAGCTGGCCAGAGCCACCACTGCCCCAACATTTGGCAGCCCCTGCTACAATCGCGCAGGTTGAGGTGCCACCAAGCGCCATGTCGGTCACGCCACTGGTTAGACCACTTACTTGAACTGGAATACTTGAACTATTAAAGCTTCCATTGCCAAGCTGGCCAGAGCCACCACTGCCCCAACATTTGGCAGCCCCCGCCACAATCGCGCAGCTGGTACTGATACCGACAAACACTGTTTCGACATTAGAGGTTAATCCAGTGACATTAACTGGAGTTGTTGAATTATTCGTTGTTCCATTGCCTAACTGGCCCCGATCGTTGAACCCCCAGCAAACTACCTGTCCTGACTGTTTCAAGGCACACATATGATCATAGGCAGTGCCGACCGCCAGGCTTTTAACATTGCTCAAGCCAGCCACAGCCACAGGCACAAGTGAGTCGTTGGTAGTTCCGTTGCCAAGTTGCCCATAGCTATTATCACCCCAACATTTGACAGTTCCATTGCTTAAGAGGCCACATGCTGCACGACTTCCAGTGGCAACTTGCAGCATATTACTTCCAAGCCCGACGACTGGTGCAGGCGTTTTAACATACCATGTGCGGTTAAAGTCAACCCCAATTCCCAGCCGTCCGTCAGCATTATTACCCCAACAATATGCCGCGCCATCAAAAATACCACACGAGAAATTCTCGCCGCCGCTAATTTGGCGGGTAGTAACCGCTTGGCTTAATTCGTCCGCAGTTGCTGCCGAAGCTTGAGGCAAAAATGTCAATCCAATTAATAAAAGTGCACAAAACAGGCTATGACGCATGAGTTCTCCTTCGTAATAGTTAGTATCACAATGGTAGTTAGTCTATGCGTCAAGCCTTCCGAGAAGTTGGTAATTTACTCCAAATCGAGTCCAAAAATGCTCCGAAAACTATGGCTGGATGTACAAGCGCGTTTATGGAACAGGTTGACGCACCATGGTGATAATGACGCTTCCCTCAGCATCCAGCAAGGTTAAATGGGTTTCGGTGTGTTGATAGATACGAACTTGCTCAAATTGTTGATGGAGCGCGGTTTCTTGGTCTTGAATACCCGGTTCAGCACAGGCCATCAAGGTTGACACGAGCGGGCCGATCCGAATGGTTGTTCCGTCGATCGTGATGCCGCCACCATACCCATTACAGCCACCATCGCCTGAGACCTGACTGGCGGACTCAATCACAAATGGTAATGGCTTGCTGCCGACCAACGGTTTCCCATTAATGGTTAACACATTCCAGCGTGAGCCAATTAACGCGGCTTCGTCAACGATCGTGGGAGCATTGGTTGGCTGTATGGTTGCAGCTGGTGTGCTCCCACACCCAGCTAACACGATGGTGATCAGCAGGATACTGATTATCGAACGCATGCGTAAATTCTCCATGAATATGGTGATCAGTTGATGGCAAGAGCAACGTTGGCTAAGCACGAAAGGTTCCGCTGATACCCATTAACCTATCGTTCGGGCTAAGAACACAACACACGCGCCGTTCACACCCATGAACGGCGCGTGTTCTAGATTTTCTTCACCATGGACAACCCTCGCATAGGCGAAAAAACGTTACCCAGTATAGTGTGAGCTGTATTTCTGTGATAGGTTATGGGAACGTCCGAATGAGCGGATTGTGCCGTGCCGCGCTCAACGTCGCCCAATACACCGCCTTCCGCAACTGAGCATGGCCACCCAGACCTTAAGCGTGCCCGCCCCCGCGCGCTGGTGCCCGATTCATGGGCCAACGGGGCTAACCCAGCATAGGCGGCGGCTTGGGGCGTGGCGCATACGGTGAAGTTCATGGTCGCAACGACGATCCACGCAATTGTGGTGGGTCCGAGGCCAGGAATACTCTCAAGGAGCGCTACCGAGGCTGCCCATTCCCCTCGAACCCACATGGCCACGGTGCGCCTCACGGATATCGTTGGGAAGTCTAGCAAAAAACAGTGCCACACGACATGCGCACGATACATCCGTCTGATACCGTGATGGGATCATTGTTTTTGTTGTTTGAGTTCGCTATAAATGTTCTGCAATGAATATGCTGGATCAAAAATAACTAATGCACTTTTGAAGTGATATACCATAAAATCTTGGAGTGTATAATGATTTGCAATTAATACTTGTGCTTCTTGAATAAAATCATTTAAATCGTTGATGAATGTCATAATATCATTGCGTGTATATAATTTATTCCCATGACCAGCAATAACCGTCTTAAAATCAATTGACGTTAAAGCGTTGATCTCTTGTTGCCAACCAAGAATTGTACCGCCTATTTTAGGATCAATAAAGATACCCTCGAAAAAAAGATCGGAAATAAAAAGTGTCTTTGTATCGTGGAATACACCAATTAAACTAGACCATGATTCATTGGCTCCAATCGGCCATAAGGTCACTGAGCGTTGATTGAACTCAATCACATAGGGCGAATGAATCTCTTGCGTGGGATACACAAGATCATTAATCGCAACAGTATGCGTTTGTGACTCGCGTTGATATGCTGGCCAAATAACGGGAGTACACATATTCATATGCATTACGGAATCCTTTGACCCAATAACCGGAAATCTACCAAATTTCTCCTGCAATAAAGGTACTCCAATATAATGGTCTAGATGGTAATGACTAATGATTAATTGTTTGATCGGCTTATCTGGGAATTGATCAAGAATTTGCTGAATGAATTGATAGTTGTTTTGATCTTCAAGCTGGGTATCGATCACATACAATCCATCAACATCCTCTAATACCAACGAATTAACTCGAAATGAGCCTACGCCCTGGAAAACATAGAGAAATGGTTCAACCCGCTGAAGTTTTGCCACATCATCTAATTGAATCATACAATACGCTCCTTAAGAAGTTGTGACCGAAGGTACATATACACTTGATCACGGCTTTGGCCAGCTCCTGATAAATAACGATTAAGCTCTAATTGGATAGCATTATACATATTCGCAGAGATACGATGATAGATATTTTGATAAAATATCGGCCAATCGAAGCCCGAAAGATATAAATAACGACTATCTATTTGCCATCCCGCGAATATAGGCAGAAAGCCATACCATAGCCATAATGTTATACATATTTCAGCACAGTATTGCAAGAAAATATTATCAATAAGATCATTATCGTTATCAACGATATTAACAATAATCAATCCATTAATTGTTAAAATATTGCTTGTTAATATTATATTTCTATGAATATGTATACTAAAAGCTATCGGGATAGTAGAAAAATTTTTGAGATCATCTACATTGATATTCCTTGTAATTGCCATCGCCGTAGGATATACTGAGGGGTAATTTAAGCAATATGCAATACTATCAACGGCCATAGAGAATCCTTGTCATTTATTAATGAGTAATAATTCAGGGTTTACAATAATGCTGCGATGCTTACCCGTTGATCCACGATCAATTCGCTCAACAAAATGTATTTCTAAATCAATCATTGAATCGCCTAAAACTTCCAAGAAGTGCGTTCGCACAAATTCTGCAACTGCAATTTGATCAATATCAGGCTGAGGGATAATTAATACGATAAATTTATCAAGCGCTTGTTGATGAATTTGAAACTCAACAACTTCGGGAATTTCAATAGGTAAACCGGCCAGCATATACGGTGACAATTCTTTTTGATTCTTAAGCACGATGCGATCATCGCGTCTACCTAAGAGTGATTTAATAATTGGATGAGCCCGGCCACAGCGACATACATCATCAGAGGCTATTGCTAAATCATTTGTGCGATAACGAATAAATGGCATAGCCTGATTATTTAAACAGGTAACCACGATTTCACCTTGTTCACCTGCTTTTGCAGGTAACCCTTGATTAGTCATTATTTCAATAATGACATTCTCACTAACACTATGTAATTGTTGATAGCGACATTCAAACGCCATTTGGTAGGCTTCAAATGATGAATATTCATTGTAAACGGGGCATCCAAAACCCTGTTCGATTAATTGACGTTCTTCAATAGTAATATGTTCGGAATTAAGCTCGATCATTCTCGCATTAATGCGCTTAAGATCATCTGCTGGAATACGCCGGACCAGTGGGAGTAGTGAAGAAGGGTAGCCACAAATTAAGTGCGGTTGTGCTTTTAACAGCAATTGATATTGTTCTTGTACCTCTGCATCGATTGGCACGAAATAGCGCCGCAGCAAGCCAAGTCGTTCTAGCACAAGCGGTTGCGTAAATGGAATCCACCGAAAATAAGAACGGCGATGCCAAGGACGGTAACCCATTTGATGGTATTGTCGATAGCTGATTGCCGTATAGATATCATAGGCATCATTATCATGATATAAATAGAGCCGATTTCCTGAAGAGCCTGATGTAGATTCTTGGAACGCATTATGATCATGATAACCGTGCGCTAATAATTGGCTGAAATCAGATTGACGCAGCTCGTCTTTTGATAGAGAGGGGATTTTTACAAGATCGGCTAGTGATTGAAGCTGTTGTGGATGAAATCCAGCATTTAACATTCTCTGGCGGTGGAATGGTACGTGCGTATAGGCATGATTAACTATTCGCTGAAGTTTCTTGAGCTGCCAACGATCCAATGCCTGTTTTGAACGTCGTTCAAGCCAAAATATATAGCCAACATAGGCGATCTGGCGAGCCAGATGTCGCAAGGTGGTTAGGAAATTCAACATAGACCTCCTTCGTACTCTACGCTTTTTTAACAGTGAGTTTATTGATCACGTGTTGCGTCCAGCGTTGAATTGGTGCAAGCATAACGGCAATTACAAGGATTAGATGGATGGCGATAAACACGATCATCCCCATAGCATTTGGTGCGTCACCAGTAAAGATAATCACATGTGAAGCCCATGAGAAGAATTCAGGTCGGCCACTTGGCCATTCATACATTAACCAAAAGGTATAATCATTAATCCCGGAAATTAAGATTAAAATTCCAGCAATTCCAAGTTTAAATGTTCGTTCACCGCTCCCCCCACCAACTCGATAGGCAAATAATGTCATAAGGACGGTAAATGCATTCATAAATATGGCATATCGATAAAAATAATTAAACTGCACCTGTTGTGCTTCAGTGCTAATAGCAAAGGCCTCACCTAACCGAAATACTTCTAAGACCAAAACTGAATCAATATATCCCATATAGACAATAAAGATCAGCAGGAGTAACCAATGAACCCACGTTCTTTTTTGAGGAAAGACGGCAATCATTAATACGGCTGATACCAACGGTATCAATTTAAACGTAAATTCACCAAAGCCATCAATGGTACGATCTGGCGGTAAAATGACCATCACCAATAAGGTAATAATGCCGCCGATTAATCCAGGTAAAAGCCAAATCCAATCAAGCCAGGTTGGTTTCGACGTTGATATGTGTTGCATCTGTTCCTCATCCAGTCGAAGCAGAGCAACACGCGATCGCTCTGCTTCAAATAAATACCTTTTTATTGGCTAATACCGATATTGTGCGGATCACGCATATACTGTTCGCGTACTTGTTTTTCAACATAGAATGGCCCAATGGCTAAGCCATCAAGATCGGTTTTGAGAAAGCACCGGATTGCATCATCAGGGGTACAGACAATAGGTTCATCATTATCATTGAACGAGGTATTAACAACTATCCCAACACCAGTCAATGCTTCAAAATGCTTAATCAACGTCCAATACTCAGGATTATCGTCATAGCTGACCGTTTGCACCCGTGCCGTACCATCAACGTGCGTAATGGCTGGCAACTTATCGCGTTGATCCTCTAAAACATCAAAGACCAAAAGCATAACCGGCGAGGGATAATCGCTCACAAAGTAATCACCAGCCCGTTCTTCCAAGGCCGATGGGGCAAAAGGCCGAAATGGTTCTCGGTGTTTAATTTTTTCATTAATCCGTGGTTTTGAATCGTGACTGCGAGGGTCAGCCAAAATCGTGCGATTTCCCAAGGCACGTGGGCCACATTCCATCCGCCCTTGGAACCAACCAATAATCAAGCCTTCGGTAAGTTTTTGAGCTGTATGGTGGGCAATATCATGGGGTTGGGTATAGCGTACTCCATGACGCTGCAGCGCGGCCTCGATCTCACTTGGGCTAAACGATGGTCCCAAGTAGATATAATTGCCCGTTGGTCGCGGTTGATTTAATATTTGATTGCTCACATATAACGCAGCACCTAACGCCGTACCATCATCTGAGGCTGCTGGCTGAGCAAAAAACTCCGTGAACGGCGTTTCCAGCAGAATCCGCCCATTCATCACACTGTTTAATGCGACCCCACCTGCAACGCATAACCGCGATAAACCAGTTTCTTGGTGCAGCCAACGAGCAATGTGCAACCCAACTTCTTCCAAGGTCACTTGTAAGGCATAGGCAATGTCGGCATAATGTTGTGGTACAGGATCTTTGGTTTTAGGGCGGGGCGGGCCGAACGTTTCAATAAATTTCTTTGAAACGGTATGCCGACCCGTAAGATGGTGCTCAAACCAGCTTAAATCGAGTTCATAGGTTCCGTCAGGCCCGAATTGAATCATCTTGCGAAATGCATCAACATATTTTGCAGTGCCATAGGGAGCCAATCCCATAACCTTGCCTTCATCCTTGGTTGGATAAAAGCCTAAATACCCAGTAACCATGGAATAAAATGCCCCTAATGAATGGGGAAATTTTACCCGGCGAATTTCTTGAATGGTATTTTGGTGACCAATTCCTAAAAAGGTAGAGGTGCCATCGCTCCCTAAGCCATCAACACTTAAAATTGCTGCATTTTCAAAGGGTGAAATGTAATAAGTACTGGCCGCATGCGCTAGATGATGATCAACTAGGTGTATTTTAAATTTTGTCGGCCCTTGATACGTTAATGCCTCAGAAAGTGTTTGTCTCAAGGTAAAGGTTCGTTTTAGGTGAAGCAGCACCGCCCCCCCAACATCATAATCATCGTGGTGGCGTTGAACACCATCGGATGTGATCGTTGAAAGCAAGCCCTTGTTCGCCATTCCCGAGGCTCCACGGAGCGCCGCTAATGTACCCGGAAAGTAGCGGACAAAATGTTTAGCAGCATAGCGCAATTCATCCCAGCGCTGCCAAAAGTAGGCCACATGGTCTACATCGCCCAGCGTAATACCAGCGGCATCAAGACAATACTGTGCCGCAAGGGCAGGAAATCCACCATAATGTTTCTTGCGATTGAACCGCTCTTCTTCGACAAACGCAATAATTTGGCCATCTTTCAAGAGTGCGGCAGAAGAATCATGATGCCGACTAAGCCCAAGAACGTACATCTATATGCTCCTCACGAGTAACAATCGAATTAATTAAGGTAATGAATTTGCAGCTGATTCTGAATGGCTAACAACCGGATCTTTTGGGGGAGGCATATCAACTCCGCCAATTACCCGTTGAATCAACGGTAAACCCTTCGTAAAGATGCGGTTGACCCAGTTCGGGTAGGCCCGAAAACAGAACCAGCGCTCAACGACATGAAAGCCATGGCCGCGTTTTTCCCGCTCATTGGTCAAGCCACCTGAAATGACGCGAATTCCTTGACCAATGGCCCAACGAATCATCTCATCCATCAAGATGAAATAGAGATAGGTTGAACGGCTGACGGCATAATTGAGGCCTGCAATGGGCCATGCTAAGCTCGACCCAGAACGAATAGTGAGAAAAACACCTTCAAGGGTGCCATTAACATAGCCACGAAATAAGATAAAGTCATCACCATATTCACGGTGCAAATGTTGGAGCATATCTGCACCAAAGGGCATCGTTTCGCGGGTTGTGCCATAACGAGCATAGACTTGGCAGATCAATTCGTATATGGTAGCTAGCTCTGATGCTTCGAAGCTGCCGATTGAACAGATCACCCCAAACTCGACCGCCTTCCGGCGAATCCGTCGAATTTCAGCCCGATCTTTGCTGGCAAGACTTTTGAGGTAGGCATCATCGCTGGAAAAGGGCAAATGCAGCAGCGAATAATCAGGCTGTTTGGAGATAGAAAAACCTGCATGTTGCCAGAGGGGCACATCATGTTCCCAAACACTGCTGATGGCATACAGAACGCGTCGTTTTTTCCAACAGAGTTCGGCTAAAGCGCGTTGGATAGATGGCATGAGCTGTTCGAGTCGAATATCGCTGCGCATGCTAATGCCACAGTGATTTGATGCATAGGGCGCACTCACCACGATCGTTAATCGCCGCAGCACATGCTCGCGCCAACCCTGTCGCCCAAACGTATTCTCGGTACTAGCAACCATAACGGCAGCAAGGCCAGCGGCATCCTCAAAAAGCACATAGCATGGCGCTTGATTCCGCCAGCCATGCTCCATTAACCGTTGCCACGCCGAACCCATAGCCAATTCATCAGTTGTGATCTGATCCCACGCAGACTGATCAAGCTGATCAATGGAATAGACAATGCGATAGTTCATCACAGTGCCTCGGTTAGGACAGGAGGGGTCGAACGGACAATATCAATATGTGAACTGGCTTGATGCACTTTGGAGATCACGCAGCGCAATTTACCCGTTCGTCCGCGCTCAAACGTCGTCGTTGGAATAATATGAAGCTCAACTGGCTCGCGGAAAAGATCGTGCAAGTTCTGGCGAATCATGGGCATGGTTGATTCAGCGTACCCTGGCATAATATTGACATAGACTTTAATGGTATCGAGCGTTTCTTGAACTAAAACGTGTTCAAGCATGCCAGGAAGATGCTCAAAGGCGGGATTAACGATCCGTGGGCTGATGCGTCGCCCACTTGGTAAGACCACGAAATCGTCAACGCGGCCTTGAATTAAGGCCATGGTGGGAAAGCCAGAGCCACATGCACAGCGTTCAGTCGTGCCAAGTGCGCCAACATCACCAATGGCATATCGAATGATGGGTTGGGCGTAATTGGTTAATCCGGTAATGACAATCTCGCCATTCTGGCCTACGCTAGCAGGTTGACCATCATTTAACACTTCAACAACCACATTATCGGCGGCAATATGGTACTGATGATATCGGCACTCATGGGTTACATGATGGAATTCGCAGGTTGAATAATCATCAAAACAATCGCAATCAAACGCTAAACGAATAATGTCGCGAATCCCTTCAGTTAATAATTCCGAATGCAAATGCACCGCTCGCGGGCGAATTTGGCGCAACTGAGCGTCGCTGGCAACCCGAATAATCATCAAAAGAATTGATGGGTAGGCCGTGATGAGCTGTGGGTTGATGTCCAGTAAGCGTTTGAGGAAGCTCTGCGCATCAGGTTCGCGCAAATTAATCTGTTCGCGTACACCAAGCCCAAAGCGCTCCCATGGGAGTGTTATCAATGGATCAAAAGCGGTATAGGCTACGCGATGCCAAGGCCGATAGCCAATCGACCAAAGATGTCGAAAGGCATTGGCAAAATAGGTATCGAATGCAGCCTTGCTGTGATACACATGAAATACCTTGCCCGATGAACCAGAGGTTGGTTCATGAATGGTATTTGTAGTGGTATAGCCAGTTGCGAGCAACTGATCACTGGGCGTTGTCCGCAGTTCTTGTTTAGTGGTGATTGGAAAATGGCGCAGGTCATCCATCGTGCGAATATCGGCTGGGGTAATGCCAGCTGTCCGCATTTTCGCCTGATAAAACGGACTAGATTGCCACGCATGCGTGATCATCGACCGCACTTTGTTGGTTTGGAGGGCATAAACCTGTTCCGGATCAAGCCGCTCTTGGGAGAGTGCCTGAATGATTCCCAGTCCTTGGCGCTTCATTTGGGCTACCATGATTAAACGTCTCCTGTTCGAATGGTTTAGATGATTGGAGTTTTTGGTGCGTGATTGGGTTCACCCAACTCATCCCATAGGTCATAGGTATCGCTCACACTGCTCTCGAAAAGCAACGGTGGGGTTGATGCAGTGTGCTGCTTGCGTCTGCGAAAAATCATCTGCCACAAATCAGGATCAAATACATAATGACCAAATGAGACGAAAACGCCTAAGGTTGCACGCCAATCATCGCGACTGATCCCATCGTAGACCGTATTGGGATCGCGAAATTGAAAAAACGGCGGCTCAATCTCATGGCGTTTAGGATTGGTGAGATAGTGGAGAAGATCGCCGGGAAACAACCAACGACAGCGTAGCCCGACTGTATAGTGATGTTGCTGCGGCACTGGCTGATCCCGCGCAACCTGATATAAAATAGCGGGAAAATCGATCCCAGAACTAATGGCTAATTGCACCGAAGCCCAAAAACGGGGATTAATTTCCATAAACATGAGTTCGCCCGTTTCGGAATTTTGCATGTATTCGACTTCGGCCAAACCATACCAACCTATTTCTCGTAGGAGCGCGACCGTTTGTTCCACCAATTCTGGAAGCCACACACTCTCTTGAACGGTGCTCAACCCATCAACCACAGGAAAATGGCGAATTTCCTTTTGGACAAATGAACAGATTGCCTCACCACGCTTATCCATAATCACGCAGACATCAAATTTAGTTCCACTTGGAACCCGTTGTTGAATCATTGGATACGGATACGTTTGATGAATCGCATACCATTGTTGGGCGACATCATGTGCTTGCTTGACATAGGCAATGCCTCGACCAGCAGAGCTTGTCCGAGGTTTAATAATGACATCGCCGCCCAGCCGTACAGCAGCCAGTTGCGCTTGTTCAAGCGTGCGAGGTAAGGATGTTTGGGGATGTGGAATATTTAATTTCCGAAGGATCTTCACAATCTTGGCTTTATCCAAACCATACATGACTTGTTCTTGGCCTGGAATTGGCACATGGGTGACTTTTTCAAAATCATCACGATAACGTGCACATAGTTGTAAGGTGATATCATCGGTTGGAAATAAAACATCATGCTTCTTTTTATGCAAATAATCTAATAAAAAATCAACAAATTTTTCAGGATTATTACGTGGATGTGGATACAAGACTGATTCGTGACAATATTTTGAGAGAAATGTTGGCGAAAATCGGGTAGTACTTCCTGCGGTAACAGGAATCCCTTTCCGTCCTAGCGATTGGCAAATAACCAGCGATTTGCGTAATAATGCGTCCGTCACAAACACAAAAAGACCCTCATAGTAGGAATAAAGGTAGAACGCAAAAAAGCTTCAGTTAATAATGTCGTAGCGTGAGGAATGCTTTTTGATGAGAGATTTTGCTAGGAAGAAGAGTGAATGCTATACAGTAGAGGTGTTCTTTCGATAGAACAAATTGTGCATTACAATCAAATCTGCTTTTCCTAGTGTACCTCCAGCGAACAAAATCCCAATAAATGAGATTAACCCAAAGCAAGAAATCAGTAGGATATGATCGGAAGGAAAGATGAGGGTGAGGATAATGATCATGCTACTCGCAATACCTGGTGGAAGAAAGAGTGACCATGGGTTGAGGATGGTAAGGTGTTTTTGTAATTCATAGTAGAGAACGCTCGCGAGGAAGCTATGAACTGCAATGTAAATCCATGTTGCTCCGATCAAATGATACTGCCACGTAACTAACATAATCACTGGCATACTTATTAAAAAACACGTACCGACAAGCATAGCTGAACGGCGGGCATACCCCATTGTTTCAAGAATATTAACCACGACCGTTGTTAAAAATAATGGGGGTAGACTCCATGCTAAAATTCGTAGAATAGTAGCAGCAGCAGCATATTGATCTGAAAAGATCTGAATAATTAAAGGCGTTAGGAGATAAATACTGCTCGCTGCTAAAAATCCTAGAATCATCGAATATCGGAGTAGATTGCTGGCAATCACCGTGATATCACTACGCTGTTCATGAATGGAACGAACAAGCAATGGGATTGATGCAGTAATCAAGATAGCAGGAATAGATGTTGTAATTAAGGTTAAATTATAGACCGATGTAAATAAACCTACACCTACTGAACCAACAAAGACCGTAATTGCAATAATTATGATGCGATCAAAGAAGAGAAGGAGGATATAGTTTATCCCAAACGGTAAGGCGGTGAGTAACGTTTTTTTAATCAAGTGAAAATTAAAATCAATATGAATATCTATTTTAATTTTTTTCATATCGACGAGACAAAAGAATAAGGCCACACCGGTTGCTCCAGCATAGATTGGTGCAATCCAAAAAATATCCTTGGTGATCCATGTTGCAATACTGGTACCAATCGCAATTAAGATGATCTGCAACAAGGAGTTGAGGGTTTGTGCCTTCATGTGTTCTATGCCACGCATATATGCCCATAAGACGGTTAGAAACGAGTGCAGATTACTATACAATCCCATCCAGACAATCAACCACCAATAACTGGGGTCATAGAAAATGATCACCAAGAGCACAAGCATTCCAATAGGAATGAAGATGAGCTTGAGCGCAAAGATAGTACTTAACTGTTGGCTAATCGATTGGTCGTGTTTTGCCGATTCACGAATAATATATTCGTCTAAGCCCATGTTAAACGCGATACTGAGAATAATCGAAAGGTTAATACCCGACGATAAAATACCAAAATGATTTGGTCCAAGGGTATTCGTCATGTATAGCGTTGCGGCAAAACTAATAATCCTGATGCCGAAAAAACCAATGATGAGTGAAATTAAGTTCTTTAGTACTTGTTGCATACACTGCGATGCCTTTATCCAAGGGGATGAATACGTTTCTCATAGAGCAAAAGCCGTGGTTTATGAGGGCGTAATCGCAACAGGATTGAACGGATCGAATTCCTCAGCTTAAAGCCCATGGTTGTGACCAAAGAACGTGATGGTACATTGGTTGATAAAATGAGACAGGTTATAACATGTTTCTCCCGTTGGTGACTATAATTAATGGCTGTTTCAATCAGTTGATGCGCAATACCATCGCGTCGATAGTCCGGCAAAACGGCAATTCCACTCAAATATACTTCGTGGCGCTCAATCTGGTATGACGAACTTTTAACTAAAATAGCCCATAATTTTAAGCCATGCGTTAAACCTAAAGCACGAGTTACGCGCCAAGTAGCGAACCACCCTGGCGACATATCGTCGGCGGTAGAAGCAAAGATCGATCCGACAATCCGTCCTTTATCACAGGCCAAAAAAATGCCCCTACATGGATCGCGATGCGCGTTACGCCATGCAATCATGGTCGAGAGAAATTGTTGATCAGTTAAGGTTGGAAACGCGTGACGAACAGCGGGGAACATCTGCATGATAAATGCCTCGATATGAGGAATATCATCGATGTGACATGATTGTATATTCATATATGAATAGCAAGGTTACTCTGAATTATGGATATCATATAATAACCATTAATTTTATGCAATAGACAAGATTTCGGTTCGCTGAGCAGATCGAGTCAGCAATAGTGATGTGGTCACGATTTAATGGATAATTATCTTATCCGCTCCACGCCGCTTCAATCATCGCGGGCGTTTGGTAGGCTAAGCTCGAATGTAGCCGTTGGCGATTATAAAAAATTTCGATGTATTCGAA
>NZ_BAABRU010000055.1 GCF_039545135.1 Herpetosiphon gulosus
GCGAGATCGATGGCCATTTGGCGAAATTCCGCCGTAAAGGTGCGAGGGTTTTGCCGTGTCATTGGTGGATTCCTTTCCCGTATAGGTATGATAGCATACATGTCTATACGTTCAGGACCACATCATATATTTATCCCCCCTTCTTCGCCGTGTTGATGCGTCCCTTGGCCATGCTTCCATGGGAGAGTGCACGACTGATCTGGTTCGTGGGCAATAGCGTGCTCCTTGGTGTTTGTCTTGGACAGCTTGGTCGTTGGATCAACGCATCATGGAAACGTATTGTGGTTACAATCAGCGTGTGTTTCATGATCCCAGCGTTCTATGATACGCTGCTCCTCGGGCAAATCAATATTATCCTCCTCGCGCTGCTCCTCCTGCATTTTCGATCTCTTGAGCAAGCCCAAACAGCGCGTTCTCGCATATTGAGTGGGATGATCTTGGGGATCACTGCGGGAATCAAGATTTTTCCAGTGTTCTTTGCAATTCCGCTCATGCTACGAAGACAGTGGGCAGCATGCGTAGGAGTCTGTCTTGGCGGGATAGCGACGCTGGGCATTGGGATGATCGGAAGTGGAACAACGGCGACAACGATCCAGTTTGTCCAAGACATCCTGTTGGGATTAGAAGGAACAAACATTGCTGATCAATCCGTTTGGGATGTAATGGGCCGACTATTTGAGCCACACACGTTTACCTATGCGTATCAATCAGCGACGAATAAAGTTACGGTGACGCTTCAGCCGCTGATCGATGCGGGATGGGTCGGAACGCTGATTGGAACCATGATATTCCTGCTAATTATCGGGGTAACGATCCGAACACGTGTCCAGCAGCGGTCATACACGAATACACAATCAATCTGGCTTGATGGCTCTATGAGTATTATTCTGGTTATGCTTTTTTTACCCGTTGTACATGATCATTACCTCTCGCTGCTGTTAATTCCTGGATTTACCATGATACGCTATGGTGCCGATTGGGTCTGGTCGAAACCACAGTATCTTATGATTGGCGGATTGATACTCGGTGCACTCATTCTCCAACGCTATTGGCGGGTATTGTTAAATATCTATCCATCCCCCTTGGTTTTAGCATGGGGATTTCTCGCCACGAGTCTGCTCTGGGGCATGTATCTGTATTGGCAGCGAAATGGGCCGATTACAGAAAGCCAAAAGTAGTTCATTCAATGATGATTCCAACATGTGAATGAGAGAGGATGCCTGGTGAAGTAACGGTATCTCCGTTGGTATTTGTTGGAGCGAGCCCGCCCCACTTGATGGTGGAGCGGGCTCGCTTGTATTCAGTATAGTCAGTACCTTAAGAGCACTAAATTGAATACACTTTGTTGGCGAATTAGTAAGCTCGGTATTTATATCGTATTATTTATAACTCCAGTTCAATCACTGTAATGCCCTTGGCATCGGCCACGGCAAAACGCTGGTTGGCTTGATCAAAGGCAATCGGTGGGATGGCTTGATCAAGCCTGCCGATCATGCTGTGGGTTTGGCGGCCTGTGGCTAAATCGCGCCAGCGTTGCACAACCTTGCCCGTAGTGCAATCGAATACCTTAGGATGATCGTAAAAACCAACCACATAGCGTTCACTCAGCGCCATGGCTGTGCCGACAATCTCCTCGGCTTCGACGGTGGCGCGAAATTGGCGATTGAGCAGATCGTAGTAGCCAATGCTATGTGCGCCGCGCCGTTGTACCAGCGTATCAACTAAATCGGCACTCAGGTTGGCAAATTCATCGGTGATGATCAGCAGGGTTTGTTCATCTAAAAAGCTGACTGAGCTAATATCAACCTTAATCGGCGGGCAAAAGCCTTCGGTATCGAGGATTTGCGGTTGTGCCCAGATTTCATCAACGTTGTAAATTGCCACGGTATGGGTCGGCTGCCACTGCCAACCAGCGCTCACCAACCATTTACCTTTAGGGCTAACACTCAGGCGCGAATGAAAAATCTCGACTGGCTTGCGTTCAGCTTCATTCAACCGCCGGCTGGTAGCAACATCTTCAAGCTCAAGTTGATTGTATTTTTCGGGGCAATGCACCAATACTTCATTTAAATCGGCATGTTGAAGAATCGCGATGGGATATTCATAGCTATCGGCGTAGTAGTAGCTGCGGTTAATTTCGCGCACAATTTGGCCATTGTTAAGCACTAAACCTTTTGTGCCTAGGCGCTGATAAATCACCACGACCTCACCTGAAGCCGATTGCATCACCGCATCAAAGCCAAATGGATAGACGGTTGATGAACGTTTAATCGTGCCATCAAGCTGATAGCGAGTGCCACCAGCGACCCAATCGATCAACATGTGATCATGCCAACACAACGAGCGCACATTCGGCGCGGTAATCCGATATTCACGAAAATTCATATAAACCTCAGCTATTTTGGGCAATTCAGACTAAAACAGCAGCTATGCCACGTTAATAAAATCATTGCAATAAGTCTATTGCATCGCATTAACTGCTATGGTATACTTCTGTAACGTTTCAGAAACACTGCCGTTGCTTGAGCGTTTCTCCTCAGAAAGGTCGTAGGGCAAAGTACGGCAAACACTGCGCCAACGACTTGGATGCGCTTACCTCGCGTGTTCGAAGCATACTCTCCTTGAACGTCCAATCCAGTCGCCTTGATTCTCCCGATCGGGGCTGCTGGGTTGGAGGTTGTCAGCGTTAGCAGCGTTGTGAAAGGAAGCCAATGTATAGCACCACCAAAAATACCAAAACCCGCGAACAAATTGCCACACTGGTGGCCCATGCCTTTGCGGGCACGCAGCTTGCACCCCACGAACAAGCGATTCAAGAACTCAAAGATGGGTGGTTTAATGCTGCCTACGCCATCAGTTTAGCCGATGGTCGCGAAATTGTGCTCAAAATCGCCCCGCTACCTGATGCCGACGTGCTGAGCTACGAGCACAATATTATGCAAACTGAAGTCGCGGCCATGCGCTTAGTCCAGCAAAATCCAGCGATTCCTGTGCCAACAATTTATTTTTTTGACGAAAGCTTGAGCATCTGCGATTCGCCCTACTTTTTTATGCAAAAAATTGCTGGTGATAATCTCGAACATGTGCGGGCAACGCTTGAGCCAGCAGTCCAGGCCGAGGTTGATCAGCACATCGGGGCGATTATCCACGAAATTAATCAATTCAAAGGCAGCTATTTTGGCTACCAAGGCAACCCCGAACTACGCGGCACTGCTTGGAAAGCCACATTTATCAGATTAATTGATGCCTTGTTGGCTGATGGTCAGCGTAAAAACGTTAAATTTGAATATAGCTATGCTGAAATTCGCGCGGCTGTATTGAAGCATGCCGCTGCGCTCGATGAAGTTACCACGCCCTATCTGGCGCATTGGGATGCCTGGAACGCCAACTTTTTTGTGCAAGATGCTAAGGTTGTGGGGATCATTGATTTTGAGCGGGCGCTGTGGGGTGATCCCTTGATGGAAGCCCAATTTCGGCCATTCTCGGGCGAAAGCCTGAGCAATTTTATGCAAGGTTATGGCAAAATAGATTTTACGCCTGCTGAAGAACAGCGCAATCAACTGTATTCATTATATTTAGCGCTGGTGATGGTAATCGAATGTTACTATCGCAATTATGATACTGATATTGTGCGCACGCTTGCCCGCCAACTGCTCACCACAACCATGGATTGGCTCAAAGCGCACTAGGGTGGATGGCAACAGCAAGCATTAAAAAACTAGGAACCGCTCCCATTATCCAAATAGACTGCGGGAGTATGGCATAAAAGGGTCGCGTTATGGCAGCATTGACGATTGAACAAATTGCAGAATTGGCGCATGTCTCGATTGCAACGGTTTCGCGGGTGCTGAACAATCAGCCGCATGTACGGGCCGAAGTACGCGAACGAGTGCTCGCTGTGATGCAGGAGCATCATTATACCCCACATGCAGCGGCACGAACCCTGGCGGGCCAACGCCCCAAAGTGATTGCGGTCTTTATTTCGCGTACCACCGCCACAATCTTTCGCAACCCGACCTTTTCGCACCTACTTCAGGGTATGACTGAAGCTTGTAATGCCAAGGGCTATGTCTTGATGGTCTCGCTGGATAGCGCCAATCGGGCCGATGATCCAGCGACCAAATTGCTGAATGGCCGCAGCGTCGATGGTCGAATCGTGATTCCCAATACGATCAATGATCCGTTGTTACCGCAACTGATCGCCGATCGTGTGCCGATGGTGCTGGTGGGCAAACATCCCTTGCTACATCATATCGTTAGCGTCGATATTGACCATTTTGCAGGTAGCTATCAAGCAGTGCATCATCTGCTGAAACTTGGGCATCAATCGGTTGGCATGATCGTTGGCTCGTTGCATGCACTAGCCACCCACGATCAGATTGAGGGCTATCAACAGGCCTATCGCGAGGCAGGCTTGCCAATTCACCCAGCATTAATTGCGACTGGGAATGAAACTGAACAAGGCGGCCAAGCGGCAATTGATCAATTATTAGCCTTGCAACCACGGCCAACCGCGCTGTTTGTCAGCAGCGCCGTGATGGCCACAGGCGTGTTGCAAACCTTGCATACCCAAGGGCTGCGCGTTCCCGATGAGATAACCGTGGTCTGTTTTGATGATGTGCCAACCGCCGCTAGCCTCAACCCCAGCATGACCTCGCTGCACCAACCAATGTACGATCTTGGCGCGACCGCCGCCAATGTGTTGATTGACATGATCGAAGGCAAAACTCCAAGCAGCGAAAATACCATCCTGCCAATTAGCATGATCGTGCGCCATGAAAACGAGGTTTGGGGTGGCTAATAGATAATCCAAATTAATTGCAGTTCTCCAGACTTAAACAGAATTTGGATATTTCGTTGGATTCTTGTTTAGGGGGTGCAGGGGGATGAAAACACCCTGCGTTCCCCGCCTTGAGGCGGGGCGGAGGGGTGGTGAATAATGTTCACCCAAAAATTCGCGAAATACCATCCCGCCAATGAGCATGATCGTGCGCCACGAAAACGAAGTTTGGGGCGGCTAACAATGTTAAGGAGTGGGGAGCGCGATTGGATTCTGTTCAATAATCGTGCCATCTGTTCCCACAACCTCTAGCCGAATTGGCGGATTATGTTTGGGCATGACCAAGCCAGTAATTGTATTCCCAGTGACAACCAAGCTTTTACCATCGCTCAATATAATCCGCAGCTGCTTAATCGCTTCGGGATGTTGAATATAGCCATAGCCAATGTAGGTTGGTTGTCCACCATCATTGCTGAGATAGAAACCATACGGCTTCTGAGGGCCAAGAATATCAAGCGACTGGCTACGAATTGAGAATTCACCTAAAGTTTCAACCCCAGTCAAGAGACCAATCGCTTTGCCTCTTGCTGAATCAAGCTAATACACAAACATCATTCCATCGTTAAGCCCTGCCACTGGATACATTTGAATATTCTGAATCTGCTCATTCTGAAATGGACTAAGAATGATTGACTCAATCTTCCGTGGATCAATGCCAGTAATTGGCGAAGGAGTAAGCGGCTGGATCGTTTGTTGCTGGCTACACCCGATCAGGAGTAACAACAGCACTATACCTGCGATTAACCGTTGCATAACCTACTTTCTTTGATCATCCCTCGGGCTTCGATCAATACCTATGCCACGAGGGATGATCAAATTTAAGTTCAAATTGTGCGCCACGAAAATAAAGTTTGAGGTGGCTAGTATTTCAACTCGATCACAGTAATTCCGGTTGCATCGGCTACCGCAAACCGCCGATTAATTGGATCGAAAGCCATCGGCGGGGGAACCGCTTCAAGATGATGCATAATGCTGCTGATTTGTTTGCCTGTTGTCAATTCGGGCCAGCGCTGAATAACCTTGCCAGTGGTACAATCGAACAGTTTGGGGTGGTCGTAAAACCCAAGCACATACTGCTGATCGAGCGGCATAATCAGGCCAACTTTTTCCTCGGCCTTGACGATTGAATCAATGTGATTGGTTGTGAGATTATATCGGGCAAGGCATTGCTTTCCAAGGTTATAAAAGGGCGAATCCTCGATCTGGCCTTCCCAATCCAGTAGTTCACCTGTGACCAGCAGCAATGTTTGGTCATCAATAAAGCTGGCAGTATTAATTTCGACATCGCTGGCCAAATCAACATTGCGGTAATCTAATATCTGTGGATCAGCTAAGGCTTGATCAAGCTGATACAGGCCCAAGCTATCGATTGGATGCCAAACCCAACCCGCACTCAAGAACCATGTTTGCTTAGGACTGATGGTCAAACGCGAGTGAAAGAAATCGCTCGGTTCGCGTTGCACCGCATTGGTTAAGCATTCGCCAGTCGCTAAATCTTCAATTTCAAGCATATGCCGATAGCGCGGACAATGACCCAACAACTCTCGCCCATCGGGATGTTGCAAAAAAGCAACAGGGTATTCATAGGCATCAGCATAGTAGAAGCTACGGTTAATTTCGCGTACAATTTTGCCGTGATGCAGCAACACACCCTTAGTTCCTAGGCGCTCGTAAATCACGACCCATGCGCCTGATGCTGATTGTAACGCCGCATCAAAACGATAGGCATAGCCCACCGAAGATTGTTTGCATGTGCCATCAAGCTGATAACGATGACCACCAGCCGCCCAATCGATCAAGGCGTGTTCATGCCAAACCAACGAACGCACGCGTTGAGCAGGAATACGATACTCCTGATAATCCATAAGATACTCCCTTCAATCCAATTTCGTAGGCCAATCCCAAAAAAGCCCTGCTGCTCAGTCGAGTAGCAGGGCTGAATTTTACTCTTCGGCAGGCAAGGGTGCTGGCACATAACGGCCTTCGACCTTCTCGGCTAGCACAAAATAAGGGCCAGTGCGCATCCAGCCAAACAACCACAAATCTAATTCCATCAGCAACGTGATGGTATAGAGTGCCCAGTAAATTGGCGAGCTTTTGGTTAGGTGGCGACGCATCGCGCGGCGAGCGACAATTTCGCGCTGTGCCCCAGCCGAGGCATTCACAGCCTCGTCGGTTAGCACGGTTGCGCTGGCAGCCTTGGCGGTTCTGCGCTTGGCAATCAGCGATTCACCAAGTTTCATCAGCACATGCTCAACAAACGAGGTAAACACGCTATTCCAAAATACGACTTTGACCGGTTTCAAGCCTGCTTCAACCAAAGCCGCCTCAACATCGTCCCAGGTTTTGAGATCTTTGATGTGGTCGGATTTACGTCGCGCTTCACGCTCGAAATCGTAGACCCCTTGCTTGACAAAGAATTTGCCCAAGCGCTTGGAGATATTGATAATCGGCTGAATTGGCGACATTTCGCGGGTATTGGAGAAAATCGCCACCCGCCCGCCAACTTTCAAGACCCGCGCCGTTTCCACCAAATAATCGTGGATGACATCGCGTGGGAAGTGTTCGAGCACATCGACCGAGAGCGATTTATCGAACGCCCCATCGACAAACGGCAAACGTCGCGAATCAGCTTGCGCTAATTCCATCTCGGCTAAAGCTTGGTCGGCGAAAAGCACCGCTGGATCGCTGCCAACCAACAGCCCAACTGCATCGGCATTCCACAAGCCAAAACGCCCGTTACCACAGGCATTATCAAACACAATATCGGTTGGCTTAAGCTCGAGCATGCGCCGAATTTGGCGATGGCGCACGCCTGCTGCCAACAAAGGGGGAGCCATCTCACGATAATCCAGCTCCTCGCCCATGCTTTCTTCTTCGGAGACATATTTTGAAATATAATCAAATTCGGTTTGTCGCGGCATTAAATCAATATAGCCCTTGTGAATGGGATATTGATTGCGGCAGCCAGCACATAACACATACTCAGCATACACCGCCAAATCCCGTGAGTTACACGTTGGGCATTGCAACAACCGATACAGTTCACGTCCAACCATTGATTAACTAACCTTTCTGTTGTCGTAGCAGATCTATCGCCGCGAGCTTAAAAAACCAATTGCTTGGTGATTTTAGACTCGCAGCAAGCCGCGAAATCCGCGTGCGGCATAGTACGATTCGGCTCCATTGTGATAAACAAACACCCGGTTGTAGCGGCAATCGCCAAAAATTGCCCCACCAAGGGAGCGAATTTCGGGTGGGGTTTGCAGCCAACTTGATGTTTTGGTATCGAATGTGCCGAGCGTTTGCAAAACTCGGTAATCGGCCTCGCTAAGCAATTCAATGCCCATTGCCGCTGCTATATCGAGGGCATTACCGGTTGGTTTATGCTCTTTACGAGCTTCCCAACTTGCCCGATCGTAGCACAGGCTGCGCCGACCTTTGGGGCTTTCAGCAGAACAATCGAAAAATAGATAGTGATTGGTTTGCAAATCATAGCCAACCACATCTGGCTCGCCACCAGTGCGCTCCATTTCGTTGAGCGACCAAAGTTTGACTGGCTGGGCTATGAGTTTGGCCTGAATATCTGCCCACACCAACCCAGCATGGCGCTGCATGTTTTGCTCAAACCGCACCAATAAGCTGGTCAACAGGTCATCGGATTGTTCAGGCGCTAAGACTTCTAATGGATTATTCATAGCGATCGCACCTCTGCTTAACTGCTTGGTGTGAATGAATCGGCATCAAATTAACTTGGCTAAATTTGCATCTAGCTAGCGTGCTAGTATAGCAGAAATTCGGCGTTTGCTAGCGATTTAGGCCAGAATAACCTGATTGTGCTATCATGCTGACTGAGCGTTTGTTCTCAAATTGTGAGTTTAACCTATGCCTGTTTTAATTCAATTAACCACTGCCGACCACGGCGGGCGGGTAGCCACTGGCAAATGTGGCACTGCCGAATGTGGCGTGAGTTGCAATTGTGGTTGCCCATATACCGCGATGGAAAGTCGTGGGCGCACCGAGGCAATCGAAATCATCGAAGCCCAATATCCCAATCAATGGCTCGGGTTAGTCATCCCACCTGAAGAAGATGAGTTTACACCTGAACGAGCGATGTTGGTAGCCCATTCGTACGATGATAACGAAGTGTGGGATGCAATGAGCCGTGTGACCCATAACCAAGTGGTCCATGTCTATTTTAATGGCCAATACAATGATGATTATGTCGACTGGGCTGATAGCGAACCCGCTAGTTATGGCAGTCGCTTGACCCAAGCATCACCTTTCGGCGGCGAGATGATTAGCTTGATGCCACTATGACAATCCAACAAACCCAACGTTTATTAAATGTGCAAATTCTGGGGATGCTCGATTACAACACTGCTTGGGAATTGCAACGCCAACTCGTGAGCCAACGCAGCGCCGAAACGATCCCCGATACCTTGGTGTTGCTGGAGCACCCTGCCACCTATACAATTGGGCGCTCGGGTGGCTACGACCATCTCTTGGTCAGTCCCGAAACCCTGCAACAACGTGGTGCAGCCTTGATCGAAGTTGATCGCGGTGGTGATATTACCTATCATGGCCCAGGCCAGTTGGTGGGCTACCCAATTTTGCAAATTCGCGATCATGGCCGCGATTTACACCACTATTTGCGGATGTTGGAAGAAGTAATTATCGAATTGTTGGCTGAATATGGCCTGAATGCGAGGCGCTTCCCTGGCTATACTGGCGTGTGGGTTGGCGATCGCAAAATTGCCGCAATTGGCGTGCGCTCGAACACCCGTGGCGTTACGTCGCATGGCTTTGCCTTGAATGTAACCACCAATTTGGATGATTTTGCCGCCATTGTGCCATGTGGCATTCACGATTATGGCGTAACCTCGTTGGCCGAATTATTGCCAGTTGTGCCAGCCTTCAGCGAGGTGCAACAACGGATTATTCAGATTTTCCTGCGCGTGTTTGATCTGCATTTGATCGAGCCTGTTTAGCCGAGGAACCGCAACCATGCCAACCATCCTCTCTGTATGGGCGCACCCCGATGATGAAGCATTTGGACCTGTTGGGGTGCTAGCCCAAGCCCATGCTGCTGGCTATCGCACGGTCGTTATTACCGCAACCCATGGCGAATTGGGCCAAATTAGTCCAGAGATAGAGCTTGATCCTACCCAATTAGGCTCGGTGCGCTTAGAAGAACTCCATCAGGCCTGCCAAGCAATTGGAGTTGATCGCAGCATCGTCTGGGATTATCCTGATGGTAGTTTGGCCTTGGCGAATGCCACCGAATTGCGCGATAAGATTGTGGAAGTGTTGAACGCTGAGCAACCAGCAATCGTGCTGACCTTTGGGCCTGATGGAATTTATGGTCATCCTGACCATATTGCGATTAGCATGGCCACAACTCAAGCCTTTGCCCAATATTTGGCTTTGCATCCAACAATTGATCAGCCGCGCTTGTATTATCAAAGTGTTGCGCCCAATAGCCCGCGCTCGGTCAACGCAGCCAGCAGCGACAAGTACCCCGACCCATTGCCAGCCACCACGATTATTAATGTAAGCGAATATGCTGATACCAAACGGGCGGCCTTAGAAGCCCATGCGACGCAACGCCACGATTGGCAACAATTCCTCGACCAAGCCGATTGGTTTCATACGGTCTATCTCCATCGCGTGTATCCTTCGTTCGGATTGAACGATCAGCCAGAAACGACACTTTTTGCATGAACACCAAACTTGAAACTAAAGCCCAAACAACGGCTGGCCGCAGTATCGCGCTAGCCGCTTTGTTATTAATGGTTGGCAATTTCGCCAGCCGCATCCTTGGCCTTGTCCGCGATAAAGTCATTAACCACAATTTTGGAGTTGGAGCCGAAACCAGTCTCTACTCGTTACTCAGTGCTGTGCCAACCCAACTCTACGATTTTTTAGTTGGTGGATTGGTCAGCGCCGCGCTGGTTCCAGTCCTGACAGATTACATCGATCAACACGATGACGGCGATCTTTGGCAGATTATCAACACCATTTTAACCATGCTGGGGTTGGTACTGGGCTTGCTTGGTGGCTTGGTCTGGATCTTTGCCGAGCCGATTAATCAGGTACTAGCCGCCAAAATCGTGGCCAGCCCAACCATGCTTAGCCTTGGGGTGTCGATGCTGCACTCGATGGTGATTGCGGTGGTGTTTATGTGCTTGTCGGGCGTACTAACAGGCTTATTACAAGCTCAACGCCGCTTTTCATTGCCAGCGTTCACTTCAACCGTCTTTAATTCGGCCTTGATTGTGCTGATTTGGTTTTGGCCGCAGGATGCGCGGGTGTTGGGTTGGGCCATGGTTGCTGGAGCTTTGGCCCAAGTAACCCTACAACTGCCAGCCCTACGGGGGGCACGGCTACGCCCGATGTTGCACTGGAAGCATCCAGGCGTGCGACGAATTGGCTTGCTGTATGCGCCAGTTGCGCTTGGCATCAGCTTTTCATTTGTAGGCACGCTGATTGATCGCCAGCTTGCGGGCAGCATCGATCAACAATCGGCGGCCTATATGCGCAGCGCCACGACCTTTATTCAATTTGCCCTAGGCTTGGTGGCAGCGGCGATCTCGATTGCAATTTTGCCAACCTTAGCGCGGCTCAACAGCGATGGCGACGAGGCTGGTTTTCGGCGCATTTTAGGCATTGGTTTGAAAGTGGTGCTGCTCTTAATTGTGCCAATGTTGGTGATTTTTGGCTTGCTCGGCGAATCGGTAGTACGGATTTTGTTTGAAGGTGGCAAATTTACCGCCGAAAACACGCGCATCACAGCCTTGGTATTGCTAGCCTATTTGCCAAGCATGCTGGCCTCCGCGATCGATCAGCCATTAATTTTCGCCTTTTATGCCCGTAAACATACCTTGTTGCCCAATTTGGTGCAAGCGCCAGCAATTGCCAGCTATTTTTTAGTGGCTGGTTTGAGCTATCGCGCTTGGGGTATGTATGGCTTGATTGCTGGCAACGTGGCTCAACTCAGCGTCCATGCCTTGGTGATGGCAGTGGTTGCTCATCGGCGTTTGCGGGTGTTTGATGGTCAGGCCATGCTCCAAGCGAGCGCCAAAATTGCCAGCGCTGCCTTGGTGATGGCAGTCAGTTGTTGGGGAATCCTACAATTGTTGCCGACAACCCCAAGCAAATTCAATGCGCTCGTGCTATTGCTCGTGGCGGGTGGTGGCAGTGGTTTAATCTACTTGGGGCTATTGTGGTGGCTCAAACTTGATGCGCTGCAATTTTTTGGTGCAGCCCTGCAACGCAAATTCAAACGCAAAGCCGCTTAAATGCGCAATGGCGGAGTTTAACCCTCCGCCATTGTCAAAATAACAAACTTACTTACGCCGAAAGGTATATTCGATGCCCTGTTGCAGCGTGCTATAGGTTACGACGCTACGCAAATCGAGGCCAACGCTGACGATGGTTTGGGCAATTTCAGGGCGCAAGCCCGTCAATACCATGCGTGCACCGAGCAGCTGAATCGCTTGCGAGGTTTGCACCAGCAACGACGCAACGTAAGTATCGAGCACTGGCACACCAGTAATATCAAGAATCACAAAATCAGCGCGATATTTGCCAACCCCAGTTAATAGCGCCTCGGTCATGCGTTGCGCACGCTGCTGATCGAGCGCCCCAATCAACGGAACTACCAACACCTGATCATTTAAAGGAATCAGCGGGGTTGAAAGCTCATCGAGCAAGGCTTGTTGCAAACCGATCAGCTCGTTTTGTAAACGCTCACGCTCGCGAATATCCTGTTGATGGATACGAATTTCTTGGCGCAATTTGAGTTCGGTCATCAACAATTCAGCAAATTCATGCAAAATATCCAGTTCATCAGCCGTCCAAACCCGTGGCTTGCCATCGATCACACAGAACGAGCCAAGCACATGGCCACCACTGCGAATCGGCATACCTGCGTAGCTAATCACGCCTAAATCGGGGATAGCCAAATTATCGTGAACTAAGGGATGTTCGCGGGCATCAGTCACGATTAATTCTTGGCCATTGCTGACAACATGTTGGCAAAACGAATGGGTTAACGGGGTTTCGCGGCGCTCAGCCCATGGCTCAGCCAACCCAATATGGCTTTTAAAATATTGCCGATGATGTTCAACGAGCGACAGTAACGACACTGGTGCTTGCAAAACCTTGCTTGCTAAGCGGGTCAAACGATCAAAAGCTGGGTCGAAAGAAACATCAAGTAGCCCAAGCTCTTGCAATGTCTCGGTTCGTTCAGCATTGTTCAGCTGTGATCCTGATCCTGAGGACATATGCCAGCATCTCCAAAATAAAAGCGTTATTAAAAACAGTACCAGAGTTATTAACATTCCACAATGGCCGCGATAGGGTAACCATGTGGGGGAAAACCGAAGGATGAATTATGAGGGATGAGGGATGAAGATCATTATTTAACCACGAAGAACACCAAGGGCACACATGTTGGGTTGGTTGGCAACTTGGAATATCGTTAAACCTTCACGATCTTCGTGGATCAAGGTTTAACGCAGAGGCGCAGAGAGCATTTAGAATTCAGGAGCCACAGCAATCAGAGGTCAGGATTGATGCTTGGGCAAGCTAATTCAAAACTGACTCCTCATCCCTGAATCCTGGCCCTTCACCCCTTGGCGTTCTGCTTGGTTTCGTTCTTCGTGCTACAGATCGGGCTATAATGAATGTATCGATTTATTGATTAAGGAGTTGATCGATGCAAATCACTATTACCTTTTGCATGTATACGCCTGATGTGAGTGATAACGAAAAAATCCCTTGACAAAGCAAGACGGAAGTCCCACGATGGATGTGCTTACCAACCATCAACAGGAGTTCCGTCAATGCCCAGTATACCATTTTCTGATGT